>JAHILF010000050.1 GCA_018897105.1 Pseudomonadota bacterium | reverse complement strand
TGGGTCAGATTTGGTTGCGCCGATTGAGCAAAACCGCAGGCGTAGCTGTGCTCCGGCGAGGATTTTGCGATTGAGGCGCGGCTAAAGATGGCCTGAAGACGGGATGCGTTATGGTATTTTGGCATTTTCCGAGTCCCTTAACATCAGCCAAGGAGATATTCGGTATGAGGCCGGAGGTTATCATTCCTTTGTGTTTTTTTGTTTTCGTTCTTTTTGCCTGGACGATCAGCACCTACAACAAGTTCATCAGATACCGCAATAAAATCGAAGAGGCGTGGAGCGCCATCGATGTTGCCTTGAAACGCCGAGCAAATCTGATACCCAACCTGATCCGCGTCATTGAGGGTTACAGCAACCATGAGGCCAAAGTTTTTCAGAAAAAAACCGAGCAGTTGGCCGGCAATGCAAAAACTGCGGAGCGCATGGCGGAAGAAAGCCACATTTCCAAGTCCCTTGGCGGATTAATGGCCCTGGCCGAGGCCTACCCCAATCTGAAGGCCAGCGGTAATTTTCTCGATCTGCAGAACAGCCTTGACGAGATTGAACAAGAGGTGCAGCGAGCCCGGGACAGGTACAACAGCGATATCGGCCGCTTAAACACCCTAGTGGAATCCTTCCCCTCCAGTATCATTGCCAGACGGTTCGGCTTCAGCAAAAAGAGCTATCTGGCCCTGGAGCTGGCTACCCAAAGGGAAATGCCGGAGGTGGATTTCTCCCCTGCGCCGCAACAGGACAAAAAAATCAAGGAACCATCATTTTAGGGCTGCAGCAAAGGGGGGGGTAAAACATGCCGGCACCATTGTCGTCTGTTGCCTATGATAAGGTGGCAAGACTCTACGACCTGCGCTACACTGCCGGGCCCCACGGGGTGGTGGAAATTCTGCAGACCTGCGCCGGCCGGGTGCGCGCCGCCAGAATCCTGGAGGTGGGCTGCGGCACCGGCCACTGGCTGGGCCTGCTGCAGGGAAGCGCGGAGCTTTACGGACTGGACCCTTCCTCCGGCATGCTGGCCCAGGCCAGGGCAAAGTCCGAAACTTTTCACCTCTGCCGGGGCGAGGCCGCGCACCTGCCGTTTGCGCCCGCCAGCTTTGATTTTATCTACTGTGTCCATGCCATCCAACATTTCAATAGGCCGGACAATTTCATCAAACAGGCCTTTGGCCTTCTCCGGCCCGGCGGGGTGCTGGCCATCATCGGCATGAACCCGCATCTTGGGCAGGACAGCTGGTATGTTTATGATTATTTCCCCGGCACCCGGCAGACGGACCTGCGGCGCTATCCCTCTGCGAAAGCTCTGCTTGACCTGATGCTGGAGTCCGGTTTTGTCGGTTGCGAGCATCTCTGCGGTGCCCGCCTGCAGCAGGATTTTGCAGGAGAAGAGGTCTTCCATGATCCCATTCTGCAGAAAGACGGGGCCTCGCAGCTCTCGCTGCTAAGCGATGATGAGTTCGCCGCCGGCATGGCGCGCATCAGAGCAGCCCTTGACCGGGCAGCGGCAGGGGCCAGGGAAATCATCTTCCCGGCCCACATCAGCCTTCCCGCCGTGATTGGTCTGAAACCGGAAAAAACTCTTACTGCAGGGTGCGGAAAAAATTGAAGGTATCTACTGAGCGATCCCTGCCTTTCGTGGCAAAGGTTTTGCGCAGCGCCGCCATTTCTTTTTTGTGCAGAGGGACAAAGGAGAGATCAACCAGGACAAAATCAAAGCCTGCCTCCTTTAATTGCGCCACCTGGGAATAGAGGGAAAAAGGCTTATCCGGCAGGGCCAGGGTCTGCCCCCATTTGCGGACCAGCTCAAAGCGTTCGCCCCTGGGACTGATAAAGGTTTTGTTGAACTGGAAAAAATCAGGCTGGAGCCGGGCGGTAAAGAGCGGCGGCCGGCCGAAGACGACAAGCCCTGTCCGGCTCTTCTTCTTATGGGCGCACACTTTTTGTAAGGCCTCCCGGTCAGCCTCGATGGAAAGCAGCACCGTATCAAGGCCCATTTCCCGCAGCAGCCCCACGGACAGGGAGTTCAGCACATTCAGGGTATAATCGCCACACAATTCGAGTTTCGCCGCGGCGGAGCGTCTGCCGCCCCCATCCCCTTTGCCGGTCGCAGCCCGGAACAGCTGCAGCTGGCCGATATGGCCGACCATCCACTGCCGGAAACCCTGGCGAACCATATCATTGACCAACTGCCGGTAAAAGGGCACATCATCTTCCAAGATCACCGGCGGCAGAACCCAGGTGATGGACTTCAGCAGATGCAGCTGTGATTTTTTTTGCTGCTGGAGTTGTATGAGGCTCTCCCGGTCAAGGGTCACCAGCAGCCGTTCCGGCCTGTCGATAACCGCCTGGTTAAGCAGGCGCAGATCGCCGCCCCTGAGCCAGACCGGCAGCCCAGCCGGCTTGCCTCGGCGGCCGCCGGCGACCTGCTTGCCGGCAGGAGCCTGTCTGCCACGGAAAACCGGACGCTGGGGCATTGCCGCCGAACTCGACAGGGCCAGGGCCTTGAGAACGTTCTGCGCCCGGCCCTGTTTCCCCGCCTTTTCGATCATTTTTTTAAACTGCGCCGACGGCGTCAACCTGCTTTTGCGGGCCTCCATCTGCCTGCGGCTCCGCACATCCACCTTGTAGAGGACGTCCCCTGCCTCAGCCTGCGCTCCGGGCATGAGGAGCGAAACCGCCTCCCCCTTTTCGCCCCGGTCAAGCACTCTGCCGTCCAGCCGGATCTCTTTGACGGTAAAGGAGCTGCGCTCACCGCTTTGCTCCTGATGCAGGCGCACCCGATCGCCCGGTTCCACCGTCTCCTGCAGTACCAGCGAAACGCGCCCACCTTTGGCACCGCTCACCCGGCCGAGATAATGGCCGATATTGCCGGTCTGAAAAGGGGTGATGGCATCCGTGGGCTGGGGTGAAGTAAAATAGCCGCCGGTGGGCCGGCGTCCCATGGCATCATAGAGCAGGCCGCGCACCTGGGGCAGGACATCGGCGATATTGTCACCAGCATCAATGATCTGGCGGTAGGCCTTCACCACCGCCCCCACATAGCTTGCGCTGCGCATGCGGCCTTCAATCTTGAAGGAAACCACTCCGGCGCTGGCCAGCTGCGGCAACAGGTCGATGGCCTCCAGATCATTCATGGAAAAAAAATAGCCGGGTTGTTGCCCCTTGCCGGCATCCGCCCAACTGTAACGCCTGCGGCACGGCTGCACGCAGCGGCCTCGCAGTCCGCTCTTGCCGCCCAGATAGCTGGAAAAAAGACAGAGCCCGGAATAGCTGAAGCACAGCGCGCCATGGACAAACACCTCGAGTTCCACCGGGCACTGGTCATGGATTTTTTGCGTTTCGGCCAAGGTCACCTCCCGGGCCAGCACCACCCGTTTGAAACCCATGTCGGCAAACTGCTGCACGGCAAGAGAGTTGTGGGCGCCCATCAGGGTGCTGGCATGCAGGGTAAAGGAGGGGAAATATTTTCTGACCAGGGAGTAGAGCCCCAGATCCTGGATGATCAGGGCGTCGGGTGCGAGCTGTTCCAGCAGCGCCAGCAGCTCGACCAACTGCGGAATCTCGTCCTCTTTCACCAGACTGTTCATGGCCAGATAGACCTTGACCCCGTTCCTGTGGCCGTAATCGATCATGGCGGCCAGCTCTTCCGGGGTAAAATTCTTTGCCAGGGCCCTGGCATTCCAGGCAGGGGCGCCGATATAAACGGCATCAGCCCCTTCCTCCACCGCAGTGGCAAAGACATCAAGGGACCCGGCCGGAGCAAGAAGTTCGGGCTTTTTAACCAGAGCCCCCCTCATATTTCATCAACAGGCAGAATGAAGAAGAAGTTGTTTCCTTCTTCTGTAGGTTCATAGCCCGCTTCGCCCCCATGCATTTCCACCACCTGTCTGACAAAGGTGAGCCCATGGCCGGTACCGGCCAGCCGGATGCTGTTCTTGCCCCGGAAGCCTTCGGTATAGAGAGCCGCGGCATCTTCACTGTCAAGATGGGATCCGGTGGTGAAAACATTGAATTTGACCCCCGGCAGCCCCACGCCGAAATAATCAGGCAATGCCTTGCGCCCATAAGCCAGGGCCTTACGGGGCCGTCCGGTATGATCAATGATCACTTCCGTGTATTTCACGGCATTGGAAAAGTAGTTGGCATAGACCTGGGACAACAGGCCGATGTCAACCCGCAATGGAATCTGCTCCGCTGACATGTCGGTGGGCCGTTCAATGGTGATTCCCTGGCCCTCAAGCCTTCTGGTGAAATGTTCAAGCTGGGGGAGAATGATATCCTTTTCCACGAAACATTTCTTGGAATGGAGAACGAGATGCCCTTTTTCAAAGTGATCGCGCCGGAAAAGACTTTCCAGAAAAAGGCTGCAGTTGTTGTGATGCCTGAGCATCTCCTGATGATAATCGATCAGATCCTGGTGCAGGACGGAGACCTTCTTGATGATATCCTCGCATGAGGAGCGTTCCATCGGTATGGCGTTTTTCATGTCCCTCATCTTCTTCTCAAGATTTTCCACATCATGGATCTTAGCGCGGATCCGATTGAAAAGATGTTTGAAGTACATGTTGGGGATAATGACATTATGCTCAATATCCATGACCAGATTGTTGATAAACTTGAGATGCTTGATGTTCTGGATGGAAATACGGCGGTTGTAGAGATTAAAGCCGATGCGGTTGGCGAATTTACAGAGAAAAAACTGTTCCTGGGGGGTTAAAGCATGGGGGGCCTCAACTTCCAGCATACCCTGCAGCAGCTCCTTATCCTTAGGGGGGTCAGGGACTGACTGCATTATTTTGCTGATGATGGGCACCACAAAGGCCCCGTCAATGGCATACATCTTATCACAGAGGACGATATGCTCCGGAGCCGTTACTCCTGATGCCTGCAGTCCGCGGGTGCTGTCACAAATAAACTCCAACTCATGGGGTCCATCATTGACCAGATAAAGCCTTGCCTCCACTCCCATGAACTCCTGGAGGACCGCCACACTGATCTGATAGAAATCCTCCAGGGTACTGTATTCCTGAGCTAAATCAAAAAATGTCTTAAGAATATCATTCTGCACCTTGGTGAAATTATACCGCACATAATCAGCTTTCTTCTGCGCAATACGCTTATTGATCTCTTCCAATCGTTTGCCCCTCTAAGTAAACTCCATGGCGTCCGGTCATCAGTCAGATTCCAGTACAACTTCGTCCCTTCCCCCTTTTTCCTGGAGAATGACATGAACATGATCCGTGAGGTTTTCATGTACATCGAGTCCCCAGTAATTGGGCTGAATCGGCAACTCCCTGCCGCACTGGCGGTTGATCAGCACGGCAAGCTGGATGACGCGGGGCCGGCCCAGATCCATAATGGCGTCAAGTGCGGCGCGAATCGTTCTGCCGGTATAGAGCACATCATCAATTAAGATCAGGGTGTACTCTTCCACGGAAAAAGGAATCGCCGTCTTTTTGACAATGGGATTCTGGCTGACCAGGCTCCAGTCATCCCGGTACAGGGTGATATCCAGATAACCCACCGGCAGCTCCAGCCCTTCATGCTCTTTGATGATCTTCTGCAGACGGTCCGCCAGAAAAACCCCGCCGGTATGGATGCCGATCAGGCCGAGCTTCTTGATGCCCCGATTGTCTTCCATCATCTGCAGTGCCATCCTGGTCAGGGATCGCTCGATGTCAGGCGCGGTCATAATCGTTGTATTTTTTTTTGCCACCTCTGTCTCCTTGCTCTGTCAGCCGTTAACGCCAGAAGGCCTCAATACCCTTTTCATGCACCAGATTGATGGCTGCCGGATAGGCCTCGCATTCCACCTCAAAGACCTTGTGGGCGATATCATCCGGCGTGTCGTGCTCTGCCAGCTGCACACATTGCTGCACCACGATGGGACCTTCGTCATACACCTCATTGGCAAAATGCACGGTGCAGCCGCTCACCTTCACGCCGCGCTGATGCACGGCCCGATGCACCTTCATGCCATAAAAGCCGGCGCCGCAGAATGAGGGGATCAATGAGGGATGGATATTGAGCACATTGCGCTTCAAATGATCCGGCGGGGTATACAGTTTGAGAAACCCGGCCAAGAGAATCAGTTCCACTCCATGATCGATGATCAGCTGATTGATAACGGCGTTGTCGGCGGCATGAAAGGAGGGATAGCCGTAGTTGCGGGCTTTTTGCAGACCCAGGGCGTCTTTCACATTGGAGACGACCAGCGCGATGCTGCCCTGCATGGTGCCGGCTGCGATTCGCTCATGGAAATTATCCAGGGTGCGGCCGCTGCCGGAAAGAAGAACTGCCATTTTCATGATGGTCTCTCCTCAGGCGAAATGAGGGTTTTTGTCAACATCGACCTTGTCCAGCCAGGCGGAAATTGCCGTATCGTATTTGCTGGTCAGGGCAAAAACCTTGGCGCAGAGCCGGAAACGGGTTTTCAGGCTGGTATTGCCATGCTCCTTGATTTCAGCGATAACAACAGGATAATCGGCAGGATCAACAATGACCGTCACATCCTGGAAATTCTTGGCCGCAGCCCTGAGCATGGTCGGGCCGCCGATATCAATGTTTTCGATGGCGTTGGCCAGGGTGCAGTTGGGGTCAGCCGTGGCCTTGTCAAAGGCATAGAGGTTGACAGCGACAATATCGATTGCCTGCAGGCCGTGCTCCTGCATCTGCCGCAGATGGTCCGGATTGGTTTTCTGGGCTAGAATGCCGCCGTGCACCTTGGGATGCAGGGTTTTCACCCGACCGTCAAGCATCTCGGGAAAGCCGGTGAACTCGGAGACATCCTTGACTTTAATGCCGTTGTCACGCATTTTTTTGGCAGTGCCGCCGGTGGAAAGTATCTCGATACCCAGACTTTCGAGCTCCCGGGCAAAACCTTCAATTCCTGATTTATCCGTCAGGCTGATGAGCGCCCTTTCTGCTTTTTTCATAACTTTTCTCCCTCAAATTGTATTAATTAGGTAAAGGCCTAAGGGAAGATGCATAAGGCATGTGTGAAAACAAAAGAGCCTCTTGACTCTTGCCTTCCGCCCCTTCCCTCTTGCCTTTTGCCCACTTTGGGCGGGCATAAAATCCGCCCCTACCCACTTATTTTGCCGTTTGCCATGAGCTATCAGCCATGGGCCAGGACCATCAGTCATCAGCCTTTTTCGTAAATTTGCGAATCAGTCGCCTGTCCCTTTTCCCCGGCCGTTTCGGCGGAGGGAAAGACCGTCCCAGGTTCATCAGCCGACGCTCAGTCCCTTGGGTTTCCCGGGTGGCCTTGCTCTCTTCCGTCTCTTCATAGAGGCTGTGCGCCACCGTGGCAGAGCCCCTTTTGCCGGAAAGGGCCTGGACAATGACCACAAACTCTTCCTCGTTTCTGACAATCCGCAGCTCATCACCGATTACCACGCTGCGGGCAGCCTTGACCCTGGCACCGTTCACATGCACATGACCGCCGGTCACCGCTGCGGAGGCCAGGGACCTGGTCTTGAAAAACCGGGCAGCCCACAGCCACTTGTCTATTCGTACCTTTTCATCGACCATTGCGCGCATACCAAATAATACAAGCAAAAATACTGGGTCAAATTACCACATTTTGCCCTGACTGCAAAGAACTTCAATATCCAGGATTAAGAGCCTGTCCACGACAAGGATGCCGCGCCGGAAATCCGCCTGCGGCAAAAACCTGTTGGCGATGCAGGCAAAAAAAGGTAAAAAGGCTGTCAAATGAAACTGAAAACCGTAGGAATCAAAAACATCCGCTATCCGGTGAAGGTCCGGGAAAAATCCGGAGGGCTGCAGGACACCGTTGCCAGCATCATGCTCCAGGTCAACCTGCCGCGGGACTACCGGGAAACCTGCGTCTCCACCTTTCTGGCCGTGTTGAACAAATACCAGGAGGAGATGAGCGTCTCCATCTTCTCGAAACTGCTGCAGGAGATAAAAGACCAGCTGCAGGCCAACTCCGCCCACCTGGAGATGACCTTTCCTTATTTCCTGGAAAAAAAGGCGCCGGTGACGAAAACTCCCGGCCTGATGGAGTATACCTGTCGTTTTACCGGCGGCATCGGCGAGGGTGAGGATTTTATCCTGTCGGTCTGGGTGCCCAGCACCACCTTATGTCCCTGCTCCAAGGAAATCAGTCAATACGGCGCCCACAACCAGCGGGCGGAAATCAATCTCAATATCAAATCAAAAAGCTTTATCTGGGTGGAGGACCTGATCAGTCTGGTGGAATCAGGTGTTTCCTGTGAGGTCTATTCCATCCTCAAGCGGCCGGATGAGAAATTTGTCACGGAACAGGCGTACAACAACCCCATGTTTGTCGAGGATGTGGTGCGCAAGGTGGCGGAACTGGTCCACGCCCGGCCGGACATCTACTGGTTTTCCGTCGGGGTGGAAAGCTTCGAGTCAATCCACAAGCACAGCGCCTATGCCTTTGTCGACAGCAGCTGCCTGATTGAGGATGCCCCTTACAACGACGATCAACAAAAAAGCTGATTGCCGTGCAATTTCAGTTCTCCCCCCCCTTCTCTTTTGCCGCAGGGAAAAGCCGGTGATGCTGCAGATATTCCACCACGCCTGCCGGGATCAAGTCACCAATTTCCTCACCCCGGCGCAATCTGTCGCGGATCATGGATGAGGAAACCGGCACCGGCTCCATCTCCAGGGCATAAATCCTCTGGCTTCCCTCGCAGCCCCAGATTCCCTTTGCCTCTTCCTGATAGTCGGGAAAGCAGCGGCGAACCACCTGGGCCACACTCATGCAGCCGTGGGATGGCCGGTCGATCACCACAAAAGCGGTCCTGTTCAGCAACTCCTGGTACTTTTTCCAGGTAGTGATGTCGGCAAAGGCGTCAAGGCCGATAATAAAAAAGAAATCCGCCTCCGGTCCCAGGTTCCGCCGAAACTGCATAAGGGTGTCGATGGTGTAGGAAGGGCCGCTGCGCAGACCTTCGATGTCAGAAACAACAAAACGGGGTTCCCCCTGCACCGCCAGACGCAGCATGGCCACCCGGTGGGTAAAGGGCGTAATGAGCTGGTCCGACTTATGCGGCGGTGAGGATGCCGGGATAAAGTAAAGGGTATCAAGACCAAGCTGCCTGAGCCCAGCCTGCCCCACCGCCAGGTGTCCGTTATGGACCGGATCGAAGGTGCCGCCGAACAGGCCAATCTTTTTCATAGCATAAATCAGGGGACTGAAGTCAGAAGTCAGAATAACTGGTGGAAGCGTTCATGATCTCGTTTTCTCCTTCTGTCTCCTGTATTCTGTCTTCTAGCGGTTAAGCCCTTACCTGTCCCTCACCGTAAACGATAAATTTTCTGGTGGTCAGCTCCTTGAGGCCCATGGGTCCGTAGGCATGGAGCTTGGTGGTGCTGATGCCGATCTCGGCGCCCAGGCCGAACTGGCCGCCGTCGCTGAAGCGGGTGGAGGCGTTAATCATGACCGCCGAAGCATCCACTTCCCGCAGAAAGCGCTGGCCGTTGGCGTAACTGTTGGTGACAATGACCTCGGTGTGCTGGGAACCGTAATTGACAATGTGCTGCAGGGCGGCATCAAGGTCCGGCACCACCTTTACCGCCAGGATGAGATCAAGAAATTCCATGCCCCAATCACTGTCAGCAGCGGGTTTGGCATAGGGCAGCAGGGAGCAGGTTTTTACACAGCCCCGTATCTCCACCCCGGCCTTGGCAAGGGCATCACCCACTTTGGGCAGGAAACCTGCGGCAATTTTTTCATGCACCAGCAGCGCCTCAAGGGCGTTGCAGACCCCGGGCCGCTGCACCTTGCCGTTCATGACAATGTTGATCCCCATGTCGTGGTCCGCGGTCTCATCGACAAAGACATGACAGACACCCTTGTAGTGTTTGAGCACCGGAATGCGGGAATTTTCCGCGACAAAACGGATCAGCCCCTCGCCGCCCCGGGGGATGATCAGGTCAATCTGCTCTTCCAGCCCCAGCATGTAGGTTACCGCCTCACGATCGGTGACCGGAATCACCTGGATGGCCGCGGCATCGATATTTTCAGCAGCCAGACAATCCTGCAGCACCCTGGCCAGGGCCAGGTTAGAGTGAATGGCCTCGGAGCCGCCACGCAACAGGATGCTGTTGCCCGCCTTCAGGCACAAAGCTGCCGCATCAACGGTGACATTGGGCCGGGATTCGTAGATCATGCCGATAACGCCCAAGGGGATCCGCATCCGGCCTACCATGATGCCGTTGGGCCGCTTGACCATTTCCGTCACCTCCCCCACCGGATCTGGGAGAGCGGCGACCTCTTGCAGTCCGTTGATCATGGAGGCCATGACCTTGTCGGACAGGTTGAGGCGATCCAGCATAGCGTTTGACAGTCCCTTTTTGCGGCCAGACTCCAGATCCTTTTCGTTTTCCCTGCGGATGAACTCCTTCTGCTCCATCAGGGCATCCGCCATGCGTAACAGGACGCGGTTCTTGCTTTCGGTGGAAAGGCCGATCATTTTCTGCGCAGCCTTTTTGGCATCAATGGCCATGGTTTGAATGGTTTCCTGTATGGCGTTCATGTCTGTCCTCTTGCAAAATGAAGTATGAAATGAAAAGTGAAAAATAAGGAGAAAAGCCTTTAACCCAAGAGACGCTCACTCCTCACTTTTCACTTCTCACTTTTTACTAGAACATAACCAGATTATCCCGGTGCACCACCTCATCGCTGTCCTTGAAGCCGAGAATCTCTTCAATCTCCGAGGTATGCCTTCCGTGAATTTTTTCTATGTCAGCCGAATTGTAATTGACCAGGCCTGCGGCAATGGCGCGCCCGCCGGCATTCAGACAATGTACTGGGTCACCCACCCCGAACTTGCCTTTCACCTCGCGGATGCCGGACGGCAAAAGGCTTTTCCCCTTGTCCAACAAGGCGCGGCAGGCTCCGTCATCCAAAACGAGAAATCCCTTGGGCCGCAGGGTATAGGCGATCCAATGCTTACGGCTGGCCAGCTTCTGGGGTTTGGGAAGAAAAAAGGTGCCGACAGGTTCCCCGGCAAAAAGCCTCTGCAAAATCTCCGGCTCACGACCAGGTCCGATAAAGGAGCAGCCACCCCGGGCCGCCACCATTTTGGCTGCGATAATCTTGCTGCGCATGCCGCCGGTGCCGAGAGACGAACCGCAGATATTGCCGGCCATGTTCTCCACATCTTCATTCACTTCCGCCACGGTATGTAGCCGGCGGGCCTCGGGATTGGTGCAGGGGTTGCCGGTATAGAGGCCGTCCACATCGGTCAGACAGATAAAGACATCGGCGTCGATCAGGTTGGTGACCATGGCGCCCAGGGTGTCGTTGTCGCCGAAACGCAGCTCTTTTACCGACACCGTATCGTTTTCATTGACTATGGGCAGGATCCCCCATTCAAAGAGGGTAGACATGGTATTTCTGACGTTGAGATAACGATCACGGTGGGCAAGATCATCATGGGTGAGCAGAACCTGGGCCACCTTCTGATTGTAACGTTCAAACAGGTCTTCGTAGCAACGCATGAGGCTCGATTGGCCCACGGCAGCGGCTGCCTGCTTTTCCCGCATCCTGAGCACCCGGTTATCCAGGCCCAGTTTTTTGCGGCCCGAGGCCACTGCGCCGGAACTGACCAGAATTACCTCCCGGCCGCTGTCGCGCAGAAAAGTTAATTCCTTGGCCAGATTTTCCAGGACATGATGATTCAGACCCGTCCCCATGGTAAGGACGGCGCTTCCCACCTTGACCACCACACGCCTGGCCGACTGGAGGAAGCTCTTGCGTAATTCGATGCCTTTATCCTGCGGAACCTGAAACGTCATATTCTTCTGCCGTACTCTGCTCCTGAGCCTGCTCCTCAGTCTCTTGCAGGAGCTGAGCAATTCTCTCTTGCAACACGCCGAGCCCCTCGCCGGTGGCGGCGGAAATGGGCAACACGTCAATGCCTTGACTGCGGAATCTTGCCCGCAGTTCGTCAAGCTGCGCGTCACTGTCAAAAAGGTCAATTTTATTGAGTAGGACCAGGCGTTGCCGCCCCATCAGCTGCTCATTATAAAGTTCCAGTTCGCGCTCCAGCACATGATACTGTTCAACCGGGTCACCTTCCTGACCGGAGCTGTCGATCACATGCAGCAGAATGCGGGTCCTTTCAATGTGGCGCAGAAATTTATGGCCCAGTCCGGCTCCCTCATGGGCGCCTTCAATGAGCCCCGGGATATCGGCGATAATACATTGCACGCCATCTTCGAATTGCAATACGCCAAGCTGAGGTTCAAGAGTGGTAAAGGGGTAAGCCGCCACCTTGGGATTGGCGGCAGATAGTCTGGAGAGCAGGGTCGATTTCCCTGCGTTGGGAAGGCCGATCAATCCGACATCAGCCAGGAGTTTCAGTTCAATGAGGAGCCAGTGCTCTTCGCCTGGTTCTCCTTTGCCCGCTCTTCTCGGAGCCCGATTGGTGGATGTGGCATAATGAACATTGCCGCCACCGCCCTTGCCGCCTTTTGCCACGACAATCTGCTCATGCTCACGCACCAGATCGGCAATCACCTCTCCGCTCTCGGCATCCTTGACAATCGAGCCGACCGGCACATAAAAAAGGTGATCGCTTCCCTTTCGGCCATGCTGTTTTTTGCCCTTACCGCCGGTGCCGTTTTCAGCAATGAAGTGGGAACGGTAACGGAAATCGATAAGGGAGGTCAGTCGAGTGGAGGCCTCAATGATGACCGAACCACCGCGGCCACCGTCTCCTCCATCCGGACCACCTTTGGGGACGAATTTCTCTCTGCGGAAACTGATGCATCCGTTTCCTCCGTCCCCGGCCTTTACAAAAAATTTGGCTTCATCAACGAATGCCATAAAAAAACGCCACCATGACGGAGTGAAACATCAAAAAAAGCTTAAACAGCTTCTACAGGATAAACGCTCACTCTTTTGCGGTCTTTCCCGAACTTCTCATAGGTGACAATACCGTCAACCAGGGCAAAAAGGGTATAATCACGACCCAGTCCCACATTGGAACCGGGATGAATTTTGGTGCCGAGCTGACGTACCAGGATATTGCCGGCCCTGACAATCTGGCCGCCGAATCTCTTTACGCCACGCCGCTGGGAATTACTGTCTCTGCCGTTCTTTGAACTACCGCCTGCTTTCTTATGTGCCACAGTTTGACCTCTTCAATAAAAATACGAATAGGGGATACAACCGCTCTCCCGCTGATCCGCAGGTAACGTTATAATGAAATCTCTTTAATTTCCAATGAGGTATACAGCTGACGATGGCCTCTCATCAGTTGGTAGCCTTTGCGGCGTTTTTTCTTGAAGACCAGAATCTTTTTAGCTTTGCCCTGCTCAACGATCTTGGCCGTTACCTTGGCGCCTTCAACTGCAGGCTGCCCAACTTTAACGGTCTCGCCTTCAGCCACCAGCAATACATCATTCAACTCCACGGTATCGCCTACTTCGCCGACAAGCTTTTCAACCCGAAGACGCTCGCCTGCTGCCACCTGATACTGTTTACCGCCGGTACGAATAATAGCGTACATTTCTTCCTCCAACATCAAAACGAAAAATGATCTGTATCTCCTGCGTGAGGGCCAAAGTCAAACCGGCTCCGAACAGGCAGGAATTATATCTAAGTTACGGAAACAGACATAATTACCATAATGGCCAAATTTGTCAAGTTTGATTTATTACAAAACATCACCTCTGCAGTATCTCGGCAATCAATGCCGAAACACCGGTGATGCACAGTTCGTTGCAGTTCAGGGCTTGCAGATTATCCGGCAGATCACCGCTGACCAGCAAGGGCACATCATCATCCGGCGACAGAGGAGGATAGCCGTGGGAGCCATGAATCAGGCTGGTATCCTGGGAAATTCTGCGACTGCCAGGCTCCAAAAAGAGCTCGAGAGGATCATATCCCGGCTTACGATGAATGTCGACATGCCCGGCAAAATCAGGCTCCCTCTTTCTGTCATCCCACCAGTAATAGGAAAACCATCTATTTCTGGCGCTCACCGCGACTATTTCGCCGCTGTTGGCATGATCCACATGAAATCTTTTTTTCCCTTCTTTATCCAGGAGAAAATCAATACCGCTGATTTTTTCCAGCACGTGCAGCACTGCCTTTTCATATCCAGGTTTCAGATAAATATGGGCAATCTGATGATCAACCATGGCAAAGGCCGGGGTCAATTCAAAATCCACATAGTCACGGCCCTGGATCGACCTGATGCTGAGCAGTCCGTTTTCCCGCAGTATGCGGTTTATGGCGATATCACCCTGCACGTTACTGAAGGCGTATTCGGACAGTACGACAAAGACCGTTTCATCCCCCAGACCGAGATCATCAACCCCCTGCACGATTCTCCCCACCTCCACGTCCACAAGCTTCAGTTCATCCATGACATCAGGGCTGTCAGGTCCGACCTTCTGCGAGCAGTAGTCAAGATGGGGCAGATAGACAAACATGAGATCAGGACTGATGCGCTCCAGGGTCTTAACCGCCGCCCTGGCTATCCACCGGCTCGATTCAATAGAGGTCATCGGCCCCCAGTAATGCATGAGATTAAAAGGACCTATATCGGCCGAGAGTTCTTCATAAAAACCCACCGGTTTGGAATAGCACCACTGCACGAGCCCGTCATCAGTATGCATGGGCTTGGGGGTGACGATGCAGCCACAGTCGGCATAGAGGGTGTTCTGCATGAAGAGTGCTGCTGTGGTAAGACCGGGAACCCTTCTTTGCAGATAATCCCAGACCCTATCATGCTGCACCAGGCCTGCCGCCTGCTCCCAGAAAGAGACATTGAAGGATTGGCGGCAATAAAAACCGTTGGCGATAATGCCATTCTGCTCCGGATAGACCCCGGTGGTCAGTGCCGCCTGCACCGGCAGCGTCACCGCCGGAAAAACAGGCTTCATCCTGTGCAGCTTACCCTTGTCCGCCAAGGAGGCGAGGTGAGGCAGCTCATCTGCATACGCAAAATGATCAGGACTTAAGCCGACGACATCAAGTACAATAACTTTTCTCTTTTTCATCGCATTATCTCTCCATGAAAGAACGTTACGACATCCCTCTTCTTTTTCAGCATGCCGTCACCCTTTTACGAACTGGAATTTTTTCTTTTTTATCTGAACATCAACGTTTCGCAACTGCCCGGTATTAAGGCAGTGAAGGGTGTGAGAAGCCTAAATGAAAACCGCCTATCGTCAATCAGTAAGTCTGAAGGTAATCTCTTTCTTCAGCAGCGATCTCATGGGTATCCCATTCAGTCTAGCCGGAATGCAACTGGCATTCTCAAGCGCCTTCTGAGCTGCATTGTCGAGTTCCGCATATCGACTGGAACTTATGATTGCAACTTTGCCTACAATTCCGTCCTCAAAAATCTCCATTTCCAGCACGACAGTTCCTTCATGACCATGCCGCCGAGCCAGGGATGGATATCGGGGACGTTCAAAATTCTTTATCACCGGCTTTAATATTACCCCTCCCCGGTTTATCGATCCTGTCTTGGATGCAGCACCAAAGCCTCCCCTCTCCGTATTCTGACGAGATTTCGCATGAATCGAACTGGTAACGCTTACTGGATTTCCAAGTATTGCAGACTTGGCGGCAACGGAAGGAGTATCGGTTGAAATCATTTTGCGAATTGATTTCTTCAGCGACCTCGGCGTGAGAATAGAAACTGCTCCCGTCTCAACTTTCTGCTCTACCACAGCATTATGAGCTGGTTGAACAAATGTCGACTCCGACGAGGAAGCCTTGATCGAACTATTTCCTTCTCTGCTGCGGCTAATACCTTTCTCATTCGCGTAAAGCGGCCGTGCCTCTGTCATAATAAACAAAGGAATAATTAAAGCCTCATTTGTGCGGGCATGACACCTCGGCAAACAACGTTCGAAGTTCAGCAGAAACCCATGCAAGGCGATAGAAAACAGTAAAGAAATTGCAAACATCCATGTTACGAGTCTTTGTTTGCGCATGGAAAGATTCTTCAGGAATTCTGCCTTACTCAACAAATCAAATACTGAAACGGCAATACCGAGATCAATTTTTCTGTCTCCATTCATCGTAACCCCACGATCTCAAGCATCACTACCTGCTATCAAACCTTGGCAGTATAAAGGTTGGTTTTCCAATATGCTTCGCAGCTTCCTGTCAAGGCAAGGCCTCTATTGTTTGTATCAGAAATAATGGTATCATGCATGAGCACCTTCATCAAAACCGGACATCCAGGCCCATAATCACATTTATTCCAGGTTCATTCTGGCCTGAACCATGGGTCCGGTAATCCTTGTTAAAGATATTTTCGACAGCAACGGAAAAAATCAGGCCATCTTTTAATTCCCAGCCACTCCGCAGATTGAATACTGCATACCCAGGAGTACCTCCGGGAGGAATGCGCTGAGTGTCCAATTTGTCGCTGGTGGACAGGCGATCCTGATTATCAGCCATATCACACGAGGCTTCAACCCATTGAACTTTATCAGGATTTTCCCACCTTATTCCCAGATGTCCCGTTAGCGGCATGAGGCGACTTACTGGCTCACGTTCCAACACCTGCGCAGATGTCGGATAGGTATCAACCAGCCCCTCGGTCCATGCCACGGACCCAAACAGGACGAATTCAGGTTGAAAACGATATTGAGCTCCTGCCTCAAAACCGTGAATAAACCCGTCGCCTACATTTTTCTTTGTGACCTCGATATCGCCATCGATTATCCGTCCCGTAGGGGTGCGCTCGATCATATTGTCAATATCCGTATAATAATAGGTGAGCTGCGCGGAAAAATTGTCAAACTGGGTTTTGACTCCTGTTTCATAGGATACGAATTCCTCTGGATCAAGTCCGGGTGCCGGCGTTTCAATCTCATTGGAACGAGCGGTGTCAAACCGGCTCAAATCAGAGAGATTCGGGGCGCGAAATCCTTGCATAACTCCTCCGAACAGATTCCAATGGTCCTCCGAGTCGACATGGTAAACCAGCCTTATGCTTCCTATTACGGAATCCCAGTCCTCGGAAAAAGAGATTTCCCTCCCGGTTACAGGATCTTTCACTTTACCGGCCACTGCTCTGGCAAAAGTATAACGAACTCCCGGGATCAGATCTATAGAATCCAGGAGCGGGATATCGTCTTGGACATACAGGCCGAACAGATCATATGAAGAGTCATCCGCCACAGGTCCCTGGATCTCAACACTGCTGAGCGATCCGTCCGGATTATATTTTCTCAAATATGAATCGACACTGTCCTCATAATATTCCACCCCGTAAGTCCAGCGCCCGAACCTGCCTGGACTTTCAAGCTGCAACCAGGCACCCGCCGTATCCACATCAAAGCCCTCCTTGTCGGATTTATCATCGGATTTAATCCGGAACTGATCCTCTTCCATGGTTTGATACGATAGGCTCGCCCTTATAACGTCAAACAAGCCTCCCCTGTTTTCAGAATGATACTGGAGATAGGTCAATTCACGATACTGATCCAGAACACGTTTCTTTTCATCTCCGACCGTTGTTCCCTCCCAACTGATCCCGTAAATGGTCTTATGGGTACGCCATGCGTCATCTACGGATACTCTCTGGTGGGCAAAGGTAAGGTATGAATCAGGGGTGACATAGTACTCCAGTTTGATGTCTCCATCAGACTCCCCATACCCTGTCTTTTCCTGGAGCCCCACATCGTCGCCACCGCGCACATCCCCGAAATCCTTGAGACTCACGCCAAGAGACCAACCAAATCGGTTCATGTAACCGCCACTGGTTTCGAGCCTGCCGATGTTTGAATGATCCGCACTGGCAAAACGATAATGCACATGTCCTCCCCATGCTAATCCCTCTCCCAGCATATCAGGCCCAATGGTTATGACATTCACAGTGCCGCCCACTGCATCACTCCCGTAGAGAACCGAACCCGGTCCTTCAATGATTTCCAGGCGGCTGATTGAAGCAGTATCCACGGTATTCCAATACTGATTGGGTCCTGATCTGAAGACGGAATTGTTAAGACGAATTCCGTCAATGAGAAGCAGAGTATGGTAGCCGGTAAAACCTCTGATATAAGGAGAACCCTGCCCATTTGATGTCTTTTGCACCATAACGCCCGGTGTCTCTTTAAGAACCTCAGGCAAGGTGCGGGATTGCCTGCGCAAAAGAATATCTTCCCCCTTAATTACATAAGCAGTGTTGGGTACGTCAAAGGTTGGTTTCCCCGTGCGGGTGGCGGTTATGATAATTTCCTCGATTTGCTCGGGATCATCACTGACTGTACCGCCTGCTTGATCGACATCCGCGGGAATGCGGGTACTTTCATGATAGGATCCTTCAGACTGTTCCCCGGCAAATATTCCGACCGGTATCATGATCACCGGAAGCAAGGCAATGCATGCGGAACAGAGAACTCCACCTGTTTTTGAATATTCTGATATCATTTAAAATACCTCTCTGAACATTAGGCTTCATGTCTTCATCATTTTTTTATGTGGAGGAGAATGCGTTTCAACAAAATTATTCTTGGACAACGAGAAGAGCTGGCCCATCCCGATGCTGTGTCATAAACTTCTTTGATTATCTTTTTTTAAAATCTCCGTGGTTATAACTCCACCGTATTGTTGTGATATCCTGAAATTTTGTACTTTTGCTACGTAACATAAAAAAAACGGACTATCAGCAGGGCAGGAAGCAGACAGAAAACGACGGGCAGGCCGGCAACGGCTCCCTGCATGCCGGCGGTATATGCCGCGTCAAGAAAGGGGATGGCCAGAATCAGCGATCTCACAGACTGCTGGACAGCATTGGGAGTGTTTTCCCGGAGTGCGCGCCGCAGTGGAGGCAAAACCAGACAGGCCAACAAAGCCAGATAAATGAATGCATCAGCCGCGATATCACCCCTGACGGCAAGAACGGCGAACAGCAGGAATATGCCGCCAATGCCACCTGCAATCAGCCATGCTCGTCCACCGGCATTTCCCTCGGTTTCAAGGCGGCTGAACATGGTCACAAGAAAGATATAGCAGAAACTGACCACAGGAAAAAGCAGGGGGAGCGAAACGGTAAGGGCCGGACTCATGCCCAGCAGCAGATTACCGGCGCGGCAGGCGGCCATATTCACCGGCCCGATAATGTCATGCTGCTTGCTCCGGGTATCATAGGCAATGACAAGCAACACAATGGCCAGAGCAAGAGAGAACGAATCAGGCCCGGCCAGATATGCTCCGAAGATACCGACAGCAAACAAAAAAAAAGTCAATATCAGCGCCTCCCGCCCACTCACCATACCCGAGGGCAGAGGACGAGATGGCCTTTCCCGGGCATCCACTTCCCTGTCGCAGAAATCATTGAGCACGCAACCGGCTGAATAGATGCCGGAGGTCGCCAAGATAAGAGCGCCGAGTTCGGCAATGCTGACGGCAAAGCCCCGGACAATGACATAACCGGCGACAATATCGGCAATTGCGGTGAACACATTCGGCAGTCGCATCAGCTGCAGATAGGCCTTGACTCTAAGACCGGGTCGCTGGCTCATGATTATTGACTCTTCAACTGATCCTGGATTTTGCGCAGGTAGTCCAGAGACATGCCGGCTACTTCCACCGGCCTGTCTTCGTACGGGTAGAGCTCCACCGTGACAAATCCATCATACCCGCTCATGCCGATTTCCCGGATCACCGACTTGAGATCAATGGCGCCCTCGCCGGGCATGAGATGGTGATGTTTTCTGGAAGGGGCAATATCTTCCAGATGATAGTGACCGGTGTACTCGTTGAGCCGGGCAACAAGCTCCGCCGGGTCTTCACCTGCGCAGTAAAAATGGCCGATATCAAAATTAAGTCCGAAGATGGCAGGATCAAGCTGCTGGAAAAAATGCTGAAACTGGCTGCTTGTTTCAATAAGCAGGTCGGGTTCCGGTTCAATGAGCACCTTGACGCCGTAACGTACGGCATCACCGGCAATCTGCTCCAGCCCTTGCCTGAACAGCTCCAGGGCTGCTCCGGGCGTCATCCCGCCCAGGGGACCGCCCGGTTCGGTGGAGATGGAAGGAGCCCCAAGTTCCGCTGCAAGTCTGATGCAGTTTCTGGTGTGTTCGATGCGGATAGAGCGCTGTGCTTCATCCTCTTCGATCCAGGAAGGATGCCAGGTGTCACCCACAGCCCAGAGCATGAATGCATTGATATTGGATACCTGCAGCCTGTGCCGCGCCAGGGCATCACGAATCAATTGCACATCCTTATCCGTCATCTGCGGCGGATAGGCATGGGGAATGTCAGCCATGATTTCGATGCCGTCATAACCCAGGTCAGCAATGATGGAAATGGTTTCCAGCAGACTATAGCGGCGGAAGGCGTTGGCGCTGAAGGCAAATTTCACGTTCTTTCTCAGCTTAGGCGGGAAGATCGAAATGAGGTGAATGCTTCAGAAAATTATAGGGATTGTCAAAGACGATCCGCTTGATTGTCTCCTCGGAAAAATCACCGCTTTTGCGCATGAGCATGGCCACCTTGGGCACCGCCAGGGGATCGGAGTAGCCCCAGTCAGCGGAGCCATTGACTATCATCCGGTCCGTTCCGTAACGGCCGATGATATTCACCGCCCTTTCCGCGCTCAGCTTGGTGACATAATAGACTGTCATGCCGAGCCAGCATTTGGTCTGCAGGGAAAGTTCGATGGTCTCCTCGGTATTGTGATCAATGACAATGCGCTCCTGCGCCACTCCCTCATCTTCAATGATCTCTATGATGCGCTCAATGCCTTTCAGCTTGTTTTGATGGGGGGAGTGGATGCAGATCGGCATTTTCCTGTCATTGCCCAGGCGCAGCTGCCGCCGGAAAATTTCCTCTTCCTGCTCGGTAATGAGATCAAAGCCGATCTCACCGATGCCCACCACATTCTCCCGATCCAGGAATTTCTCCATGCTGTCCAGCACATCATGGGCCATTGCATTGCGGGCCTCCTTGGGATTGAGGCTGAGCATGACATAATGCCTGAGCCCGTACTTTGCGGCCCGGGCCGTTTCAGTGGTGATCATGTGCTCCCAGTAATCCTCAAAACAGGCGACCGCGCTGCGATCAAGGCCTGACCAGAAAGACGGCTCGACACAGGCGACAATGCCCGCAACTGCCATGTTATAATAATCATCAGTGGTTCGCACCATGGTATGGATGTGAGGTTCAATCATGCGCATTGTTTTTTCTCCCTGTCCGACCAGAAAGGAAGACCCTGCAGGTAGGAAAAAGACCGCCGGGCCGCATCATCTGGAGTATTAGAATACGTGTAAAGTTCAACAGTTATATACCCTTTGTACTGCTGCTTAGCAAGGGCCGTAAAAATTGAGGAAAAATCCATGTCACCCTGGCCGGGAATGAGATGATAGTGTTTTCGCCGGCTGATGTCTTCCAGATGAATATGAAAAATTTTTTCGCCCAGTGACGAAATCACCTCAACATGGTCTTCCCCGAGCACATGACTGTGTCCCAGGTCGAGATTTGCCCCCAACAAGGGAGAATCAAACACGCCCAGAAAAGAGACAAGTTCTTCAACGCAGGAGATGAGCAGACCGGGCTCATACTCGATGCCGATGCGGATATGGTATTGCTGGGCAAAGGAGACGATTTCCCTAAGCGACTCACGCAGCAATTCAAGCGATTGTTCGGGCCAAATGCCCGGCAGCATGCAGCCGGAGGTCACACTGACCGTGCCGGCGCCAAGCAGATGGCCCAGCTCGATACATTTCTTGGTGTAGTCAATCCGCCACTTTCTGGCAACCTGATCCGGATTGGCAAGGGATGGTTCAAACAGGGGCTCCCAGAATGTCCTGCCGTAATAACCCACCGCGGTGTTGGCATTGATATTGGCAACGGCAAGACCATAATGACGCAGCAGTTCTTGCAATTGCCGCACCTCCTTTGCCCCAAAGGAAAAAGGGTAGAGATGCGGGATATCCGCCAGCAACTCCACCCCCTCGTAGCCTGCCGCAGCGATCCCTTCCACCGCAGTAAATACGGAATGCCTGGTATAGGCGTTACTGCTGAAGGAAAGCTTCAATTACAGCCCCCGATAAATGATTTCCAGAATAATCACGGCATAGGAGGTGACAAGCACCGGATCTTTTTCCCACCATCTGCCGTTCTCATTCATCCAGAACCCTTCCCCGTTTTGCAGATTAAGCAGTCTCTTGGACAAATCCCGGCGCCAGTCAACCTTGCTGCCGTCAGCCAGCACAAGCTCTTTCACGCCGCAGGCCGCCAGGGCCTTTGCCATGGTGTGATAATAGTAATAGAGTCCCTCCTGGCCCATCCCGGGATTTTCATCCAGGGTATAATTTTTCTGCAGCCAGTCCAGGGCCGCGACAACCCGCGGGTCATCCTTTTTCAGATCCGCGTAGATGTAGCTGAGCAGTCCGGCGTAACTGATACTGCCGTAAGAACGCAGAGCCTTCCGCCCATTGGCCAGCTCCATCTCACCGGCTTTACTGTCACCGGGGAAATAGATAAATCCGCCCTTGTTCTGCGGATCATCGCTGGCCCATTGCTGGTCGTTAGACCCGGGCAGATTCTGACAACGCTCAATAAATCTGATTGCCGCCTGCCAGTTGAGGTCCTTGGCCTGGTCCGCCTTATGGCTGTCCTGGGCCAGATTTCTGCTGTAATAAAGGGACTCCAAGGCAAACATGGTGTTGGACATATCCGAATGCTTATATGTCCCGCCATAACCTATGCCACCGTCAAGCTCGTTATCCGTTTCCCCCTGCTTATCAAAATCATCCTGCAATCCCACCTCAAAGTTTCTGGCGTTCCTGATAACCGGTTCAAATGCCGGATTGGCGGCGGTGAGCAAAGCCATCATGGAGACCGAGGTGTTATAGTTCGTCATGTCACGGACATAAATCCCGCCGTCCGGTTTCACGCAATTAAGCAGATACTGATAGCCCTTATGGACAAATTCCGGAGGGTTTGACCTCATCCTGCCGGTTGGTTCGCCCATATAGGCCGTGAGCACCAAACCAGTCAGGGCGGGATGATCAGGCTGGGACCAGTACCCCCCCGGGCTCTGATTTTTTGCCAACCAGCCGAGACCCCGCTCGATGGCATGCTGCAATTCATTTTTCAAAGAGAGATCAGTTACCGGACCGGAATCACCAACCCGCAACACCTGCGCCTGCGCCGCTGTGATATACAAGAGCAGAAACAGCACCGCACCCAAGGAAATGAGACAACTCATTCTCTTTTTCATTATAATGATCCTCACCTCAGCTGATTTTCTCTATAACAACAGTCACCTTTGTACCTGCCGGTGGAACTGAAGCGCTGTCCACATGCCAGATCTCATCACTGGCCCCCTCGACCAGTTGATGATCGATCAGGGCAATAGGATCATGAAAGAGTGCGACGATTGACTTGTCAGCCTGTGCCATGAAAACCCCGTCCATCACGACTGAGCCGGTAAAAACCCATGGTATTGTTCCGACCGGCTTGTTGCCCTTGGCAATCCACTGCTCAACAGGCACCTTTTTCTCCTTCCCCTTATCCTGCCAACTCACCAAGATTCTGACCCGGTCACCTTCCGGAATCCTGGCTTCTCCCTGGGTACCCAGGGGATTCGTCGTCCCCTCGACTCCCAGCAGCAGCAGGGAAATCTGCAGGGCATAGGGAGATATTGCGGTGCGCAGCAGGCTCTCATGCACCTTGCCGGAATTACCGACAATGACATATTCCAGCAAACCCTTGTCCATATTGACTTCCGCCGGAAATTCAACCCGGTTGTCTTTCTTGACGATGCGGCAGCCCCCCATTTCATAAACGCCAGGGGAAATCATTTTTAAAGGCGGCGGCGGGGCCATGGTTTCATCCACAGGGGGCGGCGGCGGGGGCGGAGCCACCAGCGCCGGTTGTCCGAACGAGTTTCCAACTCCGCACAGCAATACCAGCAACAACATGACGAGATAATTCATAGCCTTTCTTTTCACCGTTACACCCTCCTCTCCTTTCACATTATGATTGTATCTTCAATGTCATTAACTTAAGAAAAATCGGACGCCCCACGCCGTCACCCCGGCGAAGGCCGGGGTCCAGAACTTTCTTAACGCCTGGATTCCGGGTTCTGCTTCGCGGCGGCCGGAATGACGAACCAGGGTGCTTCGGCATCAGGTGAAAAGGGCTTTAAGCCAATGACATTGATTGTATCTTTCTACTTACTCCTCTTTTTTGCCGCATAATCCAACAGCATTTCATACTGGGCCCCATGCCGGTACTCATCCACACCAAGGGGGGATTTAAAAAAACTGGCCAACTGGGGCATCAGCCCCGCTTCACCATGGCGCTTTGCCAGATCGGCCAGCCGGGCCAAGTCGAGCACCAGGGGAGCAGCCAGGATGGAATCATAGCCCTGCCAGGTAAACTGCAGCGACATCTTCGCGCCGAGAAATCCTTGGAAATGAATAAAATCCCAGGCGGTTTTCTGATCCCCGAGCGACGGCACATAATTGATTTGCACCCTGGAATGGGCCGCATAACCGAGAATTTTCTGCAGGACCTGATCCTTGGATTTCAGCTTTGACTGACAGTTCCTCGGGTCGTTCAACACCTTACCGTCCATATTGCCCAGCATGTTGACCCCTTCCCAGCTCAAAATCTGCAGATTGCGGGAAAGAAACAGTGGGGCCAGGGCTGATTTTACCAAAGTCTCGCCGGTCTTGCCGTCATTACCCATGACCGGCACCCCTTTCATTTCCGCCATCCTGATCAGGGCGGGGATAAGCGCCCCGTTGGAAGGAGTAAAATTGATGTATGGACATCCCTCAAGAATGGCGGCATATGCATACAGGGTACTTGCCTGCACCGCATCACCGTCATTTGCCGCGAGCCGTTCTGCAAACTTTTCCGGGTCATGGTGACAGGGAGCCAGGGTCAGAGAAGGCTCAGTGGAGGCAAGGTTTATCACCACCACCGAATCAAGCCCATGTTTTTCCTTGAAGCGGCTGATCTGCCCCCGCACACATTCCAGTTCTTCAGTCACTGTCTTGCTGCCGTTGATGGCCATATCAGCCAGCCCTTGAATCATGTCACCGCAGTTGCGACAGGTACCAGGGCTGATATCAGCGTCTACCTCTTGCAGATCACCGACTATGTGGTTAAAAATTTCCCGGTCGCTTGATATGTCTTCCCGCATGGCGCGCCATGCGGTTTCCTGCAGCGGCTCCCTGCGGATATCGCAGCCGCCGAAGATAAAATCACCCACCGCAGTCAAGTCCAGATCGGTAAAGGCGGGTGCCGCCGTTACCATACCGGTGGCCGGGAACAGGCCTTTACGCAGCAAAAAGGCGCCGATCATAACCGTTGCAGCAATTGAACCGCGCGCCCCGATCAGCCAGAGGCCGACCTTTCTTTTTTGATTTTCTTCCGTTGCCATTATCTGTTTGCTGCTCCTCCACCCCGCAGGGCTTTATCGAAAAGGGAGTTATAATCCTTTATTATCAGTTTGAACCAGGGGGTAAACGAATCAGGCGATCTGCTCACCTCCCCGCACAAATTCTGCAATGTCTGCCATCGCCAGTCCTCCACCTCGCCAGGGTCCGGCACAGGATCTCCGTCATAAAAACCGATAAAAACATGATTTAGTTCATGTTCGATCATGTTGTTGTCCAGCGTCAATTCATATCGACAGCTGAACATCTCCGCCAGATCACAGACAAAACCCATCTCCTCAGCCAGCCGGCGGGGCACTGCCTGGGCCAGAGCTTCCCCGGGGCGGGGATGACTGCAGCAGGTGTTGCTCCATAGCCTGGGAGTATGATATTTGCTGCGGTTTCTCTGCTGGATCAGCAATTTCCCCTTTGAGTTAAAGACAAAGATGGAAAAGGCCCGGTGCAGGGCTCCATTGACATGGGCAGCCATTTTGTCTTCATTGCCGATTTCATTACCAACTTTATCAACAAGAACAACACGTTCTTCCATATATAATATTATTCTGGCAGAATTAGCTAGTACATAGTATACGTTAAAGTTTCGGATAAAGTCGTTTTAGTTTTATTCGCGCATCGTCTGTTTTGAACTGCCAATCAACCTTAGTCTGGCGGTTATTCCGGTCGGTGTTCCATGCCGCCACTTCAGCTCGCATCTT
>JAHILF010000013.1 GCA_018897105.1 Pseudomonadota bacterium | reverse complement strand
GCCTTTTCGCCGGTTGCCTGAGCCCAGGTTCGTCATTCCGGCGAAGGCCGGAATCCAGGTAGTTACGACAATTCTGGACCCCGGCCTTCGCCGGGGTGACGACGAGTGTAGTCAGTTTTTCTTAAGTTAACGGCATTGCATTGCTATTGTTGAACGAATTCATAATATCTCGCTGACGAACCCGTCTTCCTTTTACCCAAAAATTAATTACGCTCAGGCGATTGTCAATATCATCCCATGACTTTTTAAAAATTTTCTCTATTATTACTTTTGTTATAATTATTGACAAAGTAATAGAACATCTTTATGTATATACTATGGAGGGATGTCATGAGACAGAAAGACCAGGATGAGGTGATCATCCATAACGATACACTTGACCTGTCCATCGACGAACTGAAAGGCAGACAGTCTGTCCGCGCAACCTTCAGATTGCCCAAACAGGCCATTGAGCTGCTCAGCGTCATTGCCTCGCAGTTGGGCATCAAACAGAAATCACTCTTTGACCAACTGGTGGAAAACATCTCAGTGCTCGGGCGGATCGCCCAGGAGGCGCGGAATTTCGCGCCAGGCGAGACAGAGCGGCAACAAAAGACCTTTGTCATCAGCAGAAACTCGCTGGTTGCCCTTGATTATATCGCCCGGCAGCAGGGAATTCCCAGGGACGTGCTGGTGGAGTTTTCCATTCGGAGACTCCTGCCGGTGATTGAATCAGAGCTGCAAAAGCATGAGAAGCGAAAGATCTTATTAAAAGAAATGCAGGATTATTTAAGGCAGGGGCAGAAAATTCTCAAACGGGCGGCAGACCTGATCGGCAAAGACGAACAGCTCTATCAGATTATTGAGCAGCAAGTCACTCTCGGTGAAAGAAATGCGGCAATGATCAGCAGCATGATTGAAAAAGGCAGGGCCATGGAAGAGTGGTAGCATGCCGGATATATTCTTGGCAAACAGCAGCTGTTTTTTTGTTGTCAGGAATACCAGAGAATAAAGTTGGCCTCCAGCGGGACCAGGGCATCAGGGTGGCTGGGAATCAGCCTCGGCGTATAGTCGCCGGTGGGCCGACCGTCGGCCGGAAGTAGGGCGTGGTAAAGGTAGCCGTCTTCAGAGCCTGCGAGTTTATCACCCCGGACCATGCTGATACGTTCCGCAGCGCTGCCCTCTTGCGCAGGCTCTGCATACAATTCAACATGCACCGTTTCCGGCGCAAGTCCTGTGAAGTAAACCTCGACCCGAAAAATGATATCCCCTGCCGACTCATGGACCATTATCTGGCCGAAACGCACATGTGGCCAATGGATGGCCAGAGCGTCGTGCCATTTTTCCAACTCAACGGCCAGTATGGTATTGTCTGCCGCCCGCCGCCCATATGCCTCGGCTGCCGGCAGATAGTAATCATCAATATACTCCCGCATCATGCGATTACAGGAAAATCTGTTCGTCAGCTGCGCCATGCTTTCCCGCATCCGCGCCACCCAGGACGAGGGTATGCCGCGTCCATCACGGTTGTAGAAAGCCGGGATGATGTCCTGTTCCAGCATGGTATACAACACCTCAGCCTCCGCGCTGTCCCAGGCGGCATGATCTTCATGCTCTTTGCCGTCCCCCAGCGCCCATCCCAGCTCAGGGCGATAGGCTTCAGGCCACCAGCCGTCCAGTTCCGACAGGTTCAGACCGCCGTTGACCAGGACCTTCATGCCACTGGTCCCACTTGCCTCCCAGGGCCGACGCGGCGTGTTCAGCCACAGGTCCGCCCCCTGGACCAGCTCGGCGGCCACAGCCATATCGTAATCCTGAATGAAAACCACCTGCCCCTGCACCTCCGGACGCCGCAAAAAATCATTCCATTGGCGCACGAGACGTCGGCCTTCTTCGTCATAGGGATGGGCCTTGCCGGCAATGATAAGCTGCACCGGCCGATGGATATTGGTCAGCAGACGAACGAGCCGTCTGGGATCGGCAAGCAACAGGGCGGGTCGTTTGTAGCTGGCAAAACGGCGGGCAAAACAGATGGTCAGGGCATTGGGATCGAGCTGCTGAACGCACTTTTCAACGCCTGCATGGTTGCCGCAGGTGGCTCGCTGGCGGGCCAGGCGGCGGCGAATTCCCTTGATGAGCATCAGCCGGGCCTGACTGCGCATTTCCCATAATTTTTCGTCGGAGACTTTTTGACAGGCATGTTCAACATCCTCCAGGATGCCCATCCAGCGTTCTCTGCCGCACAATCTGGTCCACAGGTCATCGGCAGCCGCCGAATCCCACGACGGCACATGCACCCCATTGGTGACATGCCCCACCGGAATCTCCCCCTCAGGCCAGCGGGGGAACAGGGGGCGAAAGATACTCCTGCTCACCTCGCCGTGCAGACGGCTGACTCCGTTCACTCTGCCGCAGCCGTTAAAGGCCAGATAGGCCATGTTAAAGGGCTCAGACCCATTGCCTACACCAGCGCGGCCAAGGTCGAGCAAGGCTGCCAGGGAAATGCCCAGGCGCTCGGCATAAAGGGAGAAATATTGTGCCATGAGTTCGGCGGGGAAACGATCAAATCCTGCCTCAACCGGGGTATGGGTGGTGAAAATATTACCGGCACGGGTACCTCGCAGGGCGATATCAAAGGGCTGTCCGCTTTGCTCCATAAAGCTTCGGGCCCGCTCCAGCACGGCAAAGGCGGCATGTCCTTCGTTCAAGTGGCAGACGCAGCAATCGATATGTAATGCCTCCAGCAGGCTCCAGCCCCCGATGCCGAGCACCATCTCCTGCTGCAGACGCATCTCCATGCCGCCGCCATAAAGTTCGCCGGTTATGCCGCGATCACCCGGAGAATTAAGCAGGTCGTTGCTGTCAAGCAGATACAGCGGGATACGGCCGACCTGGGCCTGCCAGCCGCGCAGCTGCAGGGTGCGGCCCGGCAATTCCACGCTGACCCGCAGCCACTCGCCATCGGCATTACGCAGAGGCAGCACCGGCAGCATTGTTGGATTGTTGTAGGGAAAAAAGGCCAGCTGATCACCGTTGGTGTCAAACGCCTGGTGAAAATACCCCTGTTGATACATAAGCCCTATGCCAATCAGGGGAAGCCCCAGATCACTGGCCGTCTTCAGGAAATCGCCGGCGAGAACGCCGAGGCCCCCCGAATAGATCGGCAGGGCCTCGGTCAGGCCGAATTCCATGCTGAAGTAGGCCACATTCCCCAGTTTATCTTGCCCATATTTCTCTGAAAACCAGGCTGATTTACCCAGATAGCTTTCTCGATGTCGGAGCTGTTGCTGCAATTCTTCAACAAAGGCACCATCACCGGCCAGCTCATCCAGCCGCTTTCGTGAAATGCTTTCCAGAATCAACCAGGGATCGGCGGATAGCTCCCAGAGTTCGGCATCGACCTTCTGCCAGAGTTTGTCGGCACTGTGATTCCAGGACCACCGCAGGTCAAGGGCCAGATCGGTCAGGCCTTTTAACCGAGCCGGTAAAGATCGGGGAAGATATCGTTCCGGATTCATTATAGGACTCCTTCATTAAATTTTCCCTGGCTGTTCGAATCTGTTCTACGAACAGCGGGCAGCATTTGCTTCATCTGATGGGCATTACCAATACCAATAAATTGTCATCGACGCTGAAGACTGATTCTGCCAGCCTGAATCAAAGAAGGCCTAAAATTGCTTCATCATCTGTTCCTGCGACTTCACGTTGAACGGGCATCCCCACGAACACGGAAGGCCATGGTTGCATAATTTCTGATATCAATTAGCAAACTGTAGTTGTAGTGATATCAGGTCATTATTTATTAAGGAATACAATGTGTAGCCTCAATCTGTGCGGACAAAATTCATCAAACAACTTTCGTCATAACTACCCTACGTGGACAATCATGCCTTTTTCTTCTTTCGCTAACATTCTTCTAATTAATAATTCGATCCCGGCACGGATTGATTTATCAACCGTCGGCCCTGTCCTCTGGAAGCCCAAAAGACGTGCAGTCTCTCTTACAAGATCAGCCGACGGCAGGCTTATATGCTGTTCTAGGACATAGAGGGCGGCGTTGGCAATTTCCTGTGGAGGAAGTTCGTTGGCATTTCTTCTTGACCTTTCATCTCCGCCTGGCAAACGAAATTTGGTAAACGTATGCGGATCCAGGGAGAGAGGCCAAAGAAAATCGACCTTTCCTTCGCGCACGACTTGCACATTCGCCCCTTTGGTCATAATTTTAATACGTGTTATCACCCGCGAGCTGAGACGACTGATTGTCCAATGTTCGGCAACGCGGCGGGCGACGATTTCCAGGCAGACCGGCCCTTCCTTGTTCACGACAGCATCAATGATCGCTGCCACGTCGTTGTCTGCACGGCCATCGTAGAAATCCTCCAGCGCCCCCTTGATACCCCTTAACGCAAAGGGTTCATAGGTAGGAGCAGTTACAGGAAATGCAGGAGGTTTTGCCAACGACAATCCAGACTGCGCCGGTTTTTCCAGGTTTACAACCGACGCAGGCCTTGCTGCAAAAAATTGGGCAGTTGGCTCGGCAACGGTTTCGGGCAGAGGGAGCGTCCTTTTTGCCTCTTCTATTAAAGCTTCAATTCGGGCCAGTTCTTCCGCTGGTCTTTCCCACCAATCCGTTGACCAGATTCGGTGCAGTTTCCAGCCGAGACCACGCAGGACACTTTCCCGCAACTTGTCCCGATCCCGGGCGGTTTTGGAGCGGTGATAATTGGCGCCGTCACACTCGATGCCGAGGAGGTAGCGGCCCGGCTGGTTGGGATCGACCACCGCCAGATCGATTCGGTATCCGGAACACCCCACCTGCGGGTGGACAGTGTATCCTTTCTTCTGAAGGACTTCATGGACTTGGCTTTCAAAGGGGGATTCGCATTCTCCCGCCGGGTCGGCGGTCCGGCGCTCGGCAATGGCAACAGGCCCGCGTTCGGCGTAATCGAGGAAGCATTTGAGATCGGTGACGCCCCTGGCACGGGTCCGGGAGAGATCGATCTGCTCGGCGCGGAGCGTAGAGAAGACCACTACCTCCTGCCGCGCCCGGGTGATGGCGACGTTGAGGCGGCGTTCGCCTCCATCACGGTTCAGCGGGCCGAAGTTCATTGAAACCCTTCCAGCAGCGTCGGGACCGTAGCAGATGGAGAAGAGAATCACATCCCGTTCATCCCCCTGCACGTTTTCCAAATTCTTGACAAAGACCGGTTCGTCCGCGCTGTCGGAAAAACAGGGATCGATCTCCGGATACTGCCGCCGAGCTTCCTCCAAAAGATCATCCACCAGAAGCTGCTGCGCGAGACTGAAGGTGATGACACCGATGCTGAAGCGAGCCTGCGCAGGATCGACGAGGCGCCGCATCACCTCGGCAACGATCGCCTCCGCCTCTGCTTTGTTGGTCCTGGTCTTCCCTTTGTCGTAGACGCCAGGGACCTGGCGAAAGGACACCCCCAGTTCCTGGTGGGGAGAAGGGAAGGTCAGAAGACGGTTGTCGTAATAATGAAAATTGCTGAAGGTTATGAGGCTTTCATGACGACTGCGATAGTGCCAATTCAGGTGCCGTTCCGGTAGCTGGGCAGCGATGCAGTCGTCGAGGATGCTTTCAAGGTCCTCCACGAGGCTGTCATCGGTATCGGCCCCTTCGCCGGTCTCCACGCGGGAAAAGAAGTTGGTTGGCGGCAGTTGTTTTGGGTCACCGACGATGATCGCCTCTTTGCCACGGGCAATGGCACCCACGGCGTCCCAAACTGGAATCTGCGATGCCTCGTCAAATATCACAAGATCAAAGGGCGGATGAGCCGGGTCGAGATACTGGGCAATGGAGATGGGGCTCATGAGAAGGCAGGGCTTTAATCTGGGGAGGAGGTTGGGGATCTTCTGGAAGAGAGCGCGGACCGGCATGTGGGCGCGCTGCTTCTGGCACTGGCGGCGCAGAAGTCCCATCTCCGAGTTTGGATTGTTTACCAGGCCGTGGGGAAGTCTCGCAGCGACACGGGCCTGGATCTCCTGTTGTGTCAATTGGGTGTACCGCTCGTCGATCTCCCGGAACCTCCTGATCTTGTCTTCAAAATCACTACTGATGAATCCGCACAGAACCGGCTCGGAACCGATGATGGCGTCGCCCCAACACTGGTAGAAAGCGCGCGTAAAGGTATCCTGAAGTTTTTCCGGTGGAAGACTTTGGGATTCATACACCTCAATGAGCGGTTGGAGGTTGGCAGCTAGAGCTTCCTTCCGCACAGCCCTCCAGTGGCACCAGATTTTTAGGCTGGGTAGATTTTGAAGCCATAAGCCAACACACTTCTGTAGGGCCGGGAGGAATCCATCCCCGTCGGCAGCTCCCCAAGCGACTGCTGAATCGAGTCCTAAGAGCAAGGTCAGATCGTTTTCCACCTTTGTAAACTGTGTAAATGCCTTACCGTAGGCCTGAAGCTGCTGGCCGATAGGAGCGTCAGCGGTAAGCTGCGCATGCCCCGCTGCGATCAGTTTTGCCCACTGACTGCGGAAACGGACCGCGCCCTCAACCTCGACACCAGCCACCCGCCCCGCCAGTTTCCGCAATACCTCGGCACGTTCGAGCAGTTCCTCCACTGCATTCCAGTCCGCCTCGCCGCCCCGCCAGTGAACTCCAAGGAATTCCCCGGCTTGGTCTTTTGCTTCTCTTAGAAATTGTTCTTCCCTCCGCAAGGCCAGTGCTGAGTTTAAATCAGTCGTAATTACGGTCCCGCCCAATGTAAGAAGCGAAGCAATCTTTGTTTCAATGTTAACAAACTGCTCGAAAAATGTAAGATAGGCTCTGAGGCGCTGGCCAATGGGACCGTCGTTGGAAAGTTGCTCGTTTCCAGCGGTGGCCAGCTTCGCCCATTGGTTACGATAGCGAACCGCACCCTCAATGTCGATGCCCGCCATCCGAGAAGATAATTGCCGTAAGATTTCAGCTAAGCGGAGAAGTTTCTCCACCTCGTTCCAATCCGCTTCGCCACCGCGCCAGTATGCACCCAATATGTCCCCAGTTCCCGCATAGGTATTCTTCAGAAACTGCTCTTCTTGTCTTAATTCCGCAGCACATTTTATGTCGTTCGGCACATCTGAATTCTTCGACATACACCCTTGCCGGGCGGTATTCCCGAGCGCTTTCCGGATTTTTCTGCACCCAAGCCAACGCGGCAATGCCCATGTTTTTTGGGCAACTGCCCATTGCTCGACGAATGCATCAAGGTCCAAGGAGAGAATGCCATCGTTGTATTTCGCAAAGACATTTGACCGTAAAATGTCCCGCTGGCGTCCATGGGCTATCAGTTCTAGGACCGTAGTTTTTATATATTCCCATTCACTGGTTAAGAGGAGCTTCTGGGGCAATGCGGGACAGTTAATGAGCAACTTGCTCAGTTCATATATGTTTTCGAGATCATCCCTGCTCCAGCAGCTTTGTTCCACTCCCACAAGAGGCGCGATACCTGTAAGAGTATCATATAGAGCAGCAACGATTTTTTGGGGTTCTTCATATTGTGGTTCAAGCTCAACATTTGAAATGTGCCCTTGCGTTGCAGCACATCCGAGTGCTTCTCGAACTTTTCTGTAACCAAGCCAGCACGGTAATGCCCATGCTTTCCTGTAACGCTCCCATTGTTGAGCGAGAGCATCAAGATCCAAGGTGAGAATGCTATCGCTGTATTTGGCAAAGACATTTGCCCGCAAACTGTCCCGCTGTCGTCCATGGGCCACGAGTTCCAAGATTTTTGTTTTTGCCTGTTCCCACTCGCTAGTCAAAAGGAGCGCCTGGGGAAGTGGCGGGCAATTACACAGCGCCGCAACAATTTCCGAAAGATTTTTCAGGTCTACCCTGCTCCAATTGTCGTGCCCCATCCCCATCGTGGTGGAGATGCCCCTAGCGGCAGCAGCAAGCGAGGTAGCAATTTCCCGCAACTCTTCGAGCAACCGCTCCACGTCGTTGCGAAACTCGGGTGTCCAGATCTCGCAGGAGGCAGCGGACCACACATGCGTGGCAGGATAGCCGATCTGTGTCCCCGCCATCTGGAGGCGCCGAACCATATCACGCAAGAAGGCAAGTTGCCCACGATCGATTTGTCCCACGGCAGGCCATATCATTCGAACCAAAGGCACATCACGATGGGCGATGAGTTGCGAGATACCATGAAAAACCGACTCCCCGGACAAGCGAATCGCGTGCAGGGCTTTTACAAAGGCGTTCAGCTCCGCACGGGATATCTGCAGTCGCTGGGCTTCGTGCCGCCACTCATCGGTCGGCTGGTCGGCTTGGATGTTCAACGCCTGCTCCAGTTGGAAAAGAATCTCCTTTTTATGACTCTTGTTCGAATGGAGTTCTAGGCAAAATGGCCCCAGCCCCACTTTCGCCAGCCGCCGATGAACCACCGCCAAAGCGGCCCGCTTCTCGGAAACGAACAGGACCGTTTTCCCCACGGCCAGGTTATGGGCGATGATGTTGGTGATAGTCTGCGACTTTCCCGTACCAGGAGGGCCGTGGAGTACGAAGCTTTTCCCCTCGGCAGCCGCGTGAACTGCGGCAAGCTGCGACGAATCGGCGCTTAACGGACAAAATGTCGCCTCAGGGCTATGGGTTTCGTCCAAATGGTCCAGATCGGGGAAGACGCCGTTATTATCCGGGTAAACCTCTGTCGGAGTGTGGATGAGATGCCGCACGATGGCGCTACGCTCAAGGTCACCCGCCCGCACCTCCAAATCCCTCCACATGAGAAACTTTGTGAAGGAAAAGTGGCCGATATACGCGTATTCCAGAACTTCCCAACGATCGATGGCAACGATGGACTCCCGGAACTTTCGCAAAATCAGTGAAACATCAATGCCATGTTCATCCATAGGGATCGGATCGAGACCGTTGATATGGAGTTCGAAATCGGCGGCGAGATGAGTCAGTAGGGTGACATTAACCATCGGTTCATCATCGCCCTGCCGGATGCTGAACCCTTCCTGAAGGGAACGACGTTCTATTTCTAGGGGAATCAGGATGATGGGGGCCAGTCGGCGCTGGGAGGAGGTCTTGGTCTCGTACCAGGCCAGAAAACCCAGGGCGAGATAGAGGGTGTTGGCGCCGTTTTCTTCGATGCTCGATTTCGCTTCTCGGTAGATTTCAAGGAGCCGGCGATTGACCTCCCCCTCGGTCACGTCTGCATGGAGCCTCCGGGCGTGAAATTCCTCACGGAGCATTTCGTTTAAGGAATCCTGCCCAGTGCGTTGCCTGTGGACCGCGGCGTTCCTGGGATCACTCTCGCCGAGGTCACCAAGCCGTGGATAAACCCTGAAGGCAGCGCCGTCCGCCAGGGCGTCCTCCAGCGCGGCGAGGTCCGGGCAAAGAACGGGCAGGCTCTTTTTGGATTCCCGGAAGTTCAACAAGCGGTTGTGCAGGGTAAGGTCGAGGAGTTTCTGTTTCCAGCGGTCAAGCCGGCTTGCGGACGATTCGACCGTTGCACCGGCAGGTTCATTTGGTACGGCAACAAGCGACGGCAGGTTCAAGATGGGTGGGGCATCAGCGTCCGATTTCTTTCCCGGAATGGAGAAAACAGTGGTGGAGGTACCTTCGATGCGAAGCGGCAAGGGTCGGATGCGACTTTTTCGTGCCCGGCGGATATCGATCACGCAGCGGAAGGCACCCTCGTCCTCAAGATGTTTCAGCCCTTCGTTCATTGCATTGTCAAATGGGGAAGCCGCTTCACTGGTCAGCAGGGTCGTCTCGAAGACGGTAATTTGCCCCAGTTCTACCCTTTTACGGAGCCGAAGCAGGTCATCGGTTGCCACATCAGCGAACGTCTCTTCCTCCAGCCAGACTCCCACAAACGCGTGCCCCTCCGTGAGGACGACCAGCGGATGCAGTCCCGCCTGCTCAAGGCATGCGGACACGAAGACAGCAAGGTCAAGGCAGGTGGCGAGACGGCTCTCCAGAATACGATCAGGAAGGCGAATCTTCTGGCCTACCTCCTCAAAACTCGCTGGCGGGTTAATGTAACGGATGTTTCTCTTTTGCAATGCGGCATAAACAGCGCCAGCCGTAAGGGCTACCCGGTGGGGGTCCTTGGGCTGATAACCTGAGAGGGCGGAGTCACCGGTCCATGTGCCGAGGATACCGGCCGCGTCGGAGAGAACCGATTCCACGGCCGGATGGTTTGGGGTGACAAAGGCCGCCAGGACTTCCGGGATCGACTGGAGACCGTTCCATTCATCGAACGCAAGCACCTCTATTCGCTGGGAAAGCCGAGCCAGGCAGGTTTCCTCCCACAGGAACTCAACATGGAGGCAACCTGCAACTCGTTCGGTGAGGGAGGCGAGAAAGTCGTGCGACAGGTGCAGGTCAATGGCGCCGAAGGAGAATGTTTCTTGGGGATTGATGACGGCGATCCGGCTTTCCCAGGTGGCGGCAAAGGCCGGTTCGGTGGTTATGCGGACAATTGCATCGCGAATCGGGGCATCTGTTTCGTTGACTATGCGTAGTGCCTTCACCACAGGCACATCATTTTGCTGCATCGCATAGTTGACAGTTGGGTCGCAATCAATGCTTGTTGTGGTCAGCATCCCGTTTCTCGTTCCAGATATGTTTTATTTGTACCGCGTGGCGCTTCCCCGGCCAAAAAAACACATGTGCACCCAAAATTCTGTAAACAAGGTAAGGATATCCCGGAACGGAAATTGATTGTCAACGAAAAACAATGAAATGCCCTTGCGCTGGTAAAAATGGCCGGCTCCTGCACCCACATTTCCTCTTTCCATTTTTTTCGTAGCAGATAATTGTAATCGATATACCCGCCGCTACTCCTCACTCAATCGTAATCGCTACCGGCTATATTATATGTTTTCGGGGGGCCGTATAGTAATGAACACGGAGCTGTGGGCCTGTTTGTTTCAGCGGCCGAGGCGCGGGTTTCGAGAGGCTTTTTTATCTCGAACCGGAAAAGGTCTGAAAGGGAAAAACAGATCGATTTCTCTCGGATCATCCATGCTCACCCTTCAAAAACGTCTGGTGCAACTCCAAATGACTGTAAATCAATAACCTAACACCTCATGGAAATCAATCTCTTTCCGATGATCTTGCACGGGATATACACAAAATAGGGTGGGCCGTTAAAACATGACGAGGCGCTTCCAGGAAAAATGTCTCTTTTCTCGTCAATAAACAAGTTGACTGTCTTGCTCGAAATGAAATGCATCATCATGCTCAGTGCTGTGGCATTGCAGACAGAGATAGGCGTCAGGATGCTTGTTCAGCTTTGCCTCTTCAGGATTTACCGTATAGGCCCGGCCCATGACAGGTTTCACAGCCCACGTCGTGCAAAGAATCAGTGAGTGATAGAGTCAATGATGGTTGTTTATCGAGAATGAAAACCCCTGTTCGTGCCCGGAAAACAAAAAATCCATCATTCAGGAGTCTGCCAACATCGTTCTCAATTCCTCGCCCTGCACACTTTCCTTTTCCGAAAGGAGCTGAGCCAGTTTATCCAGGACGGCCCGCCGCTCCGTGAGGATTTTCCGCACCCGCTGGTGGGCTTCATCAACGAACCGCGCGATCTCTTCGTCGATTTGAGCGGCTTTCTCTTCACTGTAGGTTTTACTGGAAGCAAAACCTTGCGGGGCGAACATCGACTGACGCGCACGCTCGTAGGTCACCAGTCCCATGCGATCACTCATGCCGTATTCCGTGACCATGGAGCGGGCAATGTCGGTTGCCCGCTGCAGGTCGTTTTGGGCCCCGGTGGAGATTTCATCGAAAACCAGCTCCTCCGCCACCCTGCCTCCCAAAAGAACGGCCAACCTGTCCAGCAGTTCCGTGCGGGTCATGAGGTATCGGTCTTCAGTGGGTTGCTGCTGGGTATAGCCAAGCGCCGCAATCCCTCGGGGAATAATGGAAATTTTGTGCACCGGGTCGGCATGCTCCACAGACTCGGCCACAATGGCATGACCGGACTCATGAAAGGTGACGATTTCCTTCTCCCGGGCATTCATCACCCGGTTCTTTTTCTCCAACCCCCCTACCACCCGGTCGATGGCCTCATCGAATTCAGTCGCCTCCACCGTTTCTTTATCTTTGCGGGCAGCCAGCAGGGCGGACTCATTGACGAGGTTGGCCAGGTCAGCCCCCACAAAGCCCGGAGTGCGGCCGGCTATTTTGCGCAGATCGACCTCGGGCCCCAGGAGAACATTTTTGGCATGAATCTTCAGGATGGCTTCCCGTCCGTTGATATCCGGGCGGTCCACCAGCACCTGCCGGTCAAAGCGGCCCGGCCGCAGCAGGGCGGGATCGAGGATCTCCGGCCGGTTGGTGGCGGACATGATGATCACCCCTTTATTGGTATCAAATCCGTCCATCTCGACCAGAAGCTGGTTGAGGGTCTGCTCGCGTTCATCATGCCCGCCCATGACATTCATCCCCCGCGCCTTGCCGAGTGCGTCCAGCTCATCGATAAAAATGATGCAGGGAGCCTGCTTGGCGGCCTGGGAGAAGAGATCGCGAACCCGGGCGGCACCTACGCCTACGAACATCTCCACAAACTCGGAGCCGCTGATGCTGAAAAACGGCACCTTCGCCTCCCCGGCTACGGCCTTGGCCAGGAGGGTTTTCCCGGTCCCGGGCGGGCCGACCAGAAGTACTCCCTTGGGAATTCTTCCCCCCAGTTTTTCAAATTTGCCGGGATTCGTTAAAAATTCCACTACCTCCTGAAGTTCTTCCTTGGCCTCATCGATTCCGGCGACATCCTCGAAAGAGACTTTCGTTTCGCTTTCGGCAAAAATCTTGGCCTTGCTCTTACCAATAGACATGACCCCCATGCCGGAGCCCATCTTTTTCATGGAAAATCGCCAGATCAGGAAAAAAATCCCGATCGGGATAATCCAGGCCATAATAAAACCCAGGAGTTTATTGGCATAGCGTCCGGAGTAACTGACATTATGATCATTCAGATCCTTCACCAGACCGGGATCATCTACCCGAACAGTGGTGAACTCCTGGCCCGTTTTTCCGGTCAGCGTTCCGCGGATATTTTCCGGCTCAATGGTCAGTGTGCCCACTTTGTCTTCGGCAACGTATTGTTTGAACTGGCTGTAGGGAATCGTTTCCACTTTTGCCGGAAGAAAGAATTGCTGAATCAAAGTAACGAAGAGAAAGAAAAGCAGTATATACCAGAGATTGAAGCCGGACTTTTGCGGCACACCATACTTTTGCGGCGGATTCTCCAAACCCAGCCAGGAGCGGATTTGCTCAATGATATTTTTTTGTGGTTCCTTGTTATTATTGGCCGTCATGTTCCATTTCCTTTTCACACCCTTTATTACTTGGCGGAAAGCGTCTTAATGCCTTGGCTGTGGCCGCTTTAGCTTTGAACAGAGCGATCTGCGCATTTCCTTACCCAGGGTCATTGACTTAAGGAAACCATTTTTGCCGCTGACAGAAAATAATCAGGCACACCACTGATGGTCTTTTAGGGAGAATCCATCAGTGGTTGTCAGTCACTGCCCGCTAGGTCAATATCCTCAGCGTCGGTTATCGATAGTCCCGGTCTCTATCCCGCTGATCATCGTACCGACCCCTGTTGTGCTTCCCGCCTTTTCCTTTGAATCTGACATCTTTGGGGTAGCGGTCTCTAGGCAATTCGGCCCAAGGCCCTTTTCTTGACTTGGAGTAGTACCATCGGTCGTTATCGTAATGATAGTGATAGTCACTGTAATAATAGTACGGTTCTGCCTCCAGCACCACCACCGACGGAAGAATGGGCGCGATCATTACTCCTTCGGAACGGTGGCCGCGTCCTGCCGGCACCACCATACAGGACGTCAGCAATGACACTGTGACAAGCATTAAAATTGATATTCTTTTCATATTGCCTCCTTAGTTGAGAAGATTGATGTTTTCCAATGTCGGCCTTGATGGCGGACTGTCTGCAGAATGACAGCTGCGCCCCGCAAAGGGGGCTTGGCAATAAACTTGGGGGAATGCTTAAAACTCCAGAATGTGTCCGGGTATTCGGGATAGACAAGCAAGATATTCAGGGCCGTTCCTCTCAAATTACTCTTCAAAACAATCCCGGCTACTCATCCTCTTTCCCCTCAGCAATCGCCTCGGGTTCCTTTTTCACCAGCATGATCGAACAGGGCATCTTTCTGACCAGCTCATCGTTGCTGCGACCGAAGAACAAGTGTTCCACATGGCCCTCTTCGTGGGCAAGCATAACCAGCAGATCGATTTTTTCTTCCTCGATGGCTTTCAGGATTTCTTCGGTGGGAGCACCTTCCCGGATCAGTTCCTTTATGAACATGCCCTGTGTTTTCTCGTCCTCGATAAGGGTCAGCAACTTCCGCCTGGAGTCCTTCAGACTCTTTTCATACTCCAAGGCAAGCTCTCTGCTTCCCAGCCCCCAGCCCTTCAGCCCGATGGGATTATATACGGAATGAATGACATACAGTTCCGAGCCATATTTCCGGGCAAGTGAAACCCCGTATTGAATGGCTTTCCGGCATGACTGGATCATTCTGACCACGACAAGAATACGTTGATATTCGCTCATGATAAAACTCCTGTTTTATTGATCTATTAGCAAATATAATTGGCAAAAAACATGCAGGCAAGGGAAACTATGCGGAAATCTCTCGATGAAGCCTTTAATAACGAGGGATGAGCTTGAGGGGAAAAGAGCGGAAGGAGTGACCCACAGAACCCGCTGACCTCAATATGCGGTGGACCCTCAACATATTGAAAGCCGGGAAGACCGTTGCTGAAAGCCGGGGACAGAATGATTTTCGCCAAAAGCGCGAAAAAAATTCAGTCCCCTCAGTCTGAACCTTCCTGTTAAAGAAAGTTATCCTGCAACCCCTGGTCCGGCAATATCATCCTTCAGCAAATCGAACTCTCTCGACACACTCCGTCAGAATCCCAGAGACAGCCCCAGTCCATAGTATTCAATATCATTGTTGTAAAACTGGCCGTACGGATCAAACCCCTTATACCACTGTGCCATGAGACGCAGACGACGCTGCCCCGGGTTGGGGTGACCGAACTCAAGGCCAACCTTGACGCTGGTATCGATGGCCCAGTCATTCTCCTCCAGACTCTTCATGTCCACCCCGCCAACCGGCCTGCCGTTCCACACCAGCGGCTTCTCGCCGCGATACTCGATCCCCCAGTGGGCGCTCAGCGGCTGGAGATCATCCGGTTCCTTGTGAATCAGGTAGTCACCGCCGCCGTACCCTCGCCAGCCCCGCCATTCACGGGAATAGATGAGCTCAATGGCTTCATAGCTGAGGTTAACCCGTTCCGGATGATTAGCACTCAGGAGTAATTCATCCCCCAAGTGCGAGCTCTGGTGATAAAGGCGGAAGCGGAGCGAATTGTAGCCATACCGGTAGGTGACGGGAATGCCGATGGTGTAATCCGCGTTGATGAGGTCGGAGGAAGAGCTGTCCAGGTTGAATTGGGCGAACAGGCCGCCTTCCACGCTCAGTTGCAGGCCGTTCCCTTCACGGCTCCCGAAGAACCTGTACATGCCGAATGTCTCTCCGAAGCCGACTGACGCCATGGTGTAGCGCACCTCCGATGATTTAAAGCCGTTAAGGCTGACAAAGAACTGCGGCTGCTTCGGGTCGGCGATGAGTGGCCGGAACAGGTCGCCCGTTGGAAAGGCTTCCCCTTCGCCGGTTATTCCCATAAACCGGCTTACCGCCCCCGGCTTGGCGGCATCCGCGGGCTTCACCACAATCGCTATCCTCTGCAATCCGTCGATAGCGCGCAATTGCTTGTCGGCCGCTTCCTGTCGCATCGGGTCATCCTTAAACAAGGTAATCGTGGCAACCCCGTTGACAATCTTCAAAATATAGCTGTCTCTCTCCCAGTGCAGGTCTCTCTCAAGGATTGAGGCAACATAACCGGTCAGAAATTCATCGCCGGCCCTGTCCGCAGCCTCCGCAGGGGAAGATGGGAAAAGGAGAATGAGGCAGAGAGAGGCGGCGCACAGTCGACCAGTAATACGGAAACAGGTTATGATACGCATCAGCATGGTCGCTTCATCCTTCGTTTTTTTGACACAAATTAAAGGGCGTTAAACGTCAGACCGATGTGTCCCGGCGTCCTTGCTCATTTAAACTTCGAGGCCGCATCGTGGAAGGCTGTCTTGACTTCATTCCAGGCCTTTTCCGCTCCTGTTTTGACGTCTTCCCACGCCCCATCGCCGGCGGTTTTCAACTCCTCCAGCTTCACCTTGGCCGTATCTCGCTTGCGCTGCATGGCTTCGATGGTTTTGTAGTATTCAATCTTCGCTTCGGCCTTGGCTTTGTCCGCCCTGGCCTTCAGCAGATCGATCTGCGCGTTCCATTCCTGCAGTTGCGCATCATACTTTTCTTCGTACGCTTTTCGTTTATCCGTCACAGCAATCTCCTCATGGTTGAAACGTTCTGCCCCATCCATCATCAGCCGTTTTTTCTTCCCATGACAGTTTTTCTCCTTTCATAGTCCGGCTGATATGAAACGCGGCTGCGCCGCTGTCAAAATTCACTTATGCTGGAATACTCTTTTCTCGAAGCGCTACTTTTGAAAATAGTCCCGGATTTTCGCGGCAATCTGGTTGTCAGTCATATTATCAGCTGTTTCCACCGCCACGATACGCCCACCGAGTTTGCGACTTTCGAGTCTTGTTTTCAGTTCACCCTTTGCCTCACCAGGACCTAATATCAAAATCGATTCCGCATCATCAAGAGCCGAAATGACCTCATCGTAGTAAGTGTGGAGTTGTCCCGTAAACTTTTTCTCACGGCTATCATCAGCTGGAACCATCTGCGCTTCATAGGGTGCCGTCGAACGTATTCCGGCAAACCGTGCGGGCTGCTTTTCCACATTTGATTCGATCACACTTGTTTCATCACCCTTGTCCGAAACCACCACTATCACGGCCTTACGATGATCAATCCACAAACCCACTGTCTTTCCCATAAGATTGCCCCTTGCTGGAAACGGCTTCTGCCGGCAATCAGATGCCCGGGAGTATCGTCTTAGGGTCCGCGCAAAAATAAGTTCGCAGAATTGGCGCCTGGATTTGGGTTAGATTTCGTTGCGCCGATTGAGCGAAACCGTAGGCGTAGCAGGGCTACGCAGAGGATTTCGTGATTGAGGCGCGACGAAAAATGGCCCGAATCCGGGATGCGAAAATGTGAAGTTATTCTTGCGCGAACCCCGAGATACCGTCTCAATTGCTCCCCGGACCAGATGTCCGGGGAGTAACTTGCCGACGAGCCGATTTAGCGCTTGCCCTTAACGCGCATGTCATTCTTGACCGATGTCACGCCCTTGACGCTGCTGGCAACTTCGACCGCCTTGTCAATGTCGGTCGGAGATGAGACAAAGCCGCTCAACTGAACCACGCCCTTGAACGTTTCGACGTTGATCTCGCTCGACTTCAGCGTTTCGTCTTTGAGAATTTCCGCCTTTACTTTGGTGGTAATGACGGAGTCGTCGATATACTCTCCGGTTCCCTCCTGTTTTGCCGTTGATGCGCATCCCAGAAAAGAAACCAGCAGAATGACGAGAAAAAAGTTAGCGAACAGATTGAATGGTTTCATAATGATTCTCCTTCGGGTGTGAAATTTTTTTGATTTTTATCTTCCCAACCCCCTACTCAGGGGTTCCTGCCTTTCGGCTATGTTCCCTGCCTTGCCGCCCAACATACCCAAGCCTTTACCGTTCGAGGTGGGCACACGGCACAGTCAGTTTACTCCGTATACATGAGGGTGATGATGACGGTCCTGTTCAGCGCCCGGCCCTCCGGAATGTTGTTGTCATAGGGCGGGTTATTAGGGCCGTTGCCCTGATATGTGATCTGGGAGACAACGGCGATGCCGCTTTCGATCATAGCGGCGTATACGGCGCTTGCCCGGCGTTCGGACAATTTGAGGTTATAATCCTCCTTGCCGATGGTGTCGGTATGACCGGCGATATTCATCACGGCCGACGGCAGCAGGCCCATTCTGGTGATGACCCGGTTGACAATGACCTGGTTGCGGTCTTTAAGATCTTCCCGGTCAAATTCAAAGAGGATCAGGCCGTATTTTTCTATCACCTTGGATGCAATTTTCTGGGCCATGCGCTCCTCGCGCCTGATGAAGTTGATTTTGGTCGGTGCCGGGGTCGAGACGGTGAAGACATTGCCTTCATTGTCCTGCCCTGAAATCTCGGCGGTGATCTGATCCATCAGGGCAACATTGTGCACGCCGCCGAGGGATTCCATGTCAAAGACAAAGGATTGAGGGAGATTGCCCGTGCCCTCCCGGGTCAGGAGTTCCTTACCGCCGCCCAGCAGTTTGAGCTGCCATTTGGCGAGAACCGTCTGGCTTGCAATTGCCGGTACGATGCGTATTTCCCTGGTGTCGCAGTTCTCCTGCATATAGGTGCTTTTGATGGTGTCGAGGATGGCGGGATGATCTGAATAAATCTCAACCCGCTGATTTTCAATGACCCCTTCCGGCACCCGGCTGGTGCTGGGCACGTTGGGAAGATTCCGGGCCGTGACATCCATACGTGAGGGATCAATGCCCCACACGTATCTGAAATAGGCAAAGACCTTATCGGCCCGGCTCCTGGACAGGGCCAGCTGGGCTTTTTCTTCGCCGGTATTGGAATTACAGCCCACAATGCTGATCCGGGCCTCCGGATTCATCACCAGACGTTTGCCGATAACGTTGAGGATCTGGTGATACTTCTCCATGGTGTCCCTCAGCTTTTCCTCGGCAAATGCCTCTGTTTCGTCCTGTCGGGCAAAGGTGACATAGCGGTCGGATATTTCACTTCTGCCGGTGTCGAAATAGACGTAGTTCAACAGCGGCGAGCTGTCCACTATGGTGATCTCTTCGATGTTGACTGCCGCTGGTTCACTGGTGAGGGTGCCGGTCGGCGGGTTGAGGAAGCGGAAGGTTACCGCATAGCGGTGAAAGATGGTGGTGGAAAACTGTTTGAAGATGGGGAGAAAATCCTCGGCTGATCTGGCCTTGCGGATCTTGCCGCCCGTACCCTCGGCAAAGGACTGCAGAAACGGGTCCAGACCGGGCTTGTCCATGTAGTCCACGGCATAGGTGGTAAAATTCTGCGGCCCGGCGGCGCTCAGCTGCAGATCCCCGGTTTTGACAACACTGTTGATGTCTTCCCCGTCGGAGAAGACCACCATGAACTTCTGGCTCTTCTCCGGCATGCTGCGGATAATTTTCAGGCCTTCCTGCATGGCGTCATACAGATACGTGCCGTCGGTGGGGTCGGAATAGCTTTCCTTCAAGGCCAGGCTGAGCAGGGCCGGATCGCCTGACTGGGTAACCCTGGTTGACACCCTGGGCTGCTCACCGCTGCCGGGATCGACAAAGGTGATGATATGGACATTGTCAATGGGCCGGACCAGGGAGAGAAATTGATCTAGGGCGGCAAGCACAGGATCAATGGCCTGGCGCTGCTTCATGGAATAGGAGTTATCCACCACCATGACGATATTGAGGCCCGTGTCCCGCTGTTCCCTGACTTCTTCCACGGAGATGATCTCGGCGGTCTTGGGGCCCCTGGTAATCTGGAAATCCTCTCTCTGCAGACCGAGGATGGCCTCGTTTTCATCATTTAACACCGAGACCAGCACCTTGTTCTCGTTTACGGTCTGGAAGTTCAGTTTTGCTTGCAACCCGGGTGTTTCCACCTTGAGCTCTTCAAAGGCGAGGCTGCTGTCCATCCAGGCAAAGATGAACAGAAACAGACTAAGAAGGAAAACGTTTTTCTTCATAATTTTCTCCTGTCAATAGGGTGAGGGGCTTATCATTTCCACTTACTCAAAATCTAGCAGGCTGACTCCCGTAAGCCGTTTTTAACTTGAATTACTGCCAATAACGGATCACCTTTGTCATTTCCGCAAGAATCGATAGTAAAATCTTTGTGCATAGCAAGAGCGATGCCGGGGAAAAAAACAGACAGAGATATTTCGAAAAATCCTCTCTTAACAGAGGATTAGATAAAGCGACGAGCACAGCAAGGAAAGTGGACAGGACCTGTCGACCCTCAACATATGGTGGCCCCGCAAAGTATTGAGGGGTGGGAAGCCAGGGCAATCAAGGGGATGCTCCGGCCATCCTGCTCTTCACCTCCGCCTGGCCCTTTCGAGACCTGAAGACCAGCACGGGATCAACCTGTAACCGGCTTTTCCCCTGGGATCTCCAGACCAAACTTCTGGAACAGGGACTCGATGTTGAAAGAAAGTTCGATGCCCAAGTCCCGGAACTCTTCAAGCCAACGAAGCGCCTCCCTGTCGCCGGCCCGCGCCGCGGCGGAAAAATCCTGGGTAATGGTCTGCGCCATGCTGTGGTAACTGTTTTGGATCTGCCAGTAGTTCACCTCAGTATCCATCTGGCCCAGCAGTTTCAGAACAGTTCTGATCTGTTCCAACAGCCCGGGTTCGGTGGGATTGCCGGCGAACTGCTCCATCATTTTTTCCAGTCTGTAGCGGACGACCATCTCCATTTTTGAGAAATCCACCGTAACCCCCCAACGTCGGATATCCTCCAGCAATTTCGAAACATTTTGACAGTCCAGGGACTCGGCACGAATCGCGTTCCAGAGGTCATGATTGTCAACATATTCCGCCGCATTCACCAGAACTCTGGGAATCGGCATGGCCGTGTGCTGGAGAAACTGCATCAAGCTCAGGCTCTGGTCATACATTTCCCGGTAGCGATTGATGAACCCCTTCACCGTCTGTTCCGTGAGAATCTCCAGGATGTTGCGTTGTTCGTCGCGGAAGAGATCGAGAAGCGAATAGGTGTGCAAACCGAAGTGCGTATCCATGATCCGAACCAACTGCGAGTAGTCACCGAGCTCAAAACTGGCAATGAATTCCTCCTTCATCGCAAGGTATAAATCCCCGTCAAGATAGTCGCGGACCTTGCCAATTATGGAATGGTTGCCGAAGTGCAACACACAGAAACTCGCCCTGCGGGTCTCCCCGAAAAGCCTCGACCGGACTGCAATCCGGCCTACGGTTGCCTTGACCGTGTCGGAGTTGGCTTGCCAGAAATCCTCCCGGTTGAGATCGAAGTGGTAGATGCCGGTGCTCTCGCCATAGTCCTCGAAAAGAGAACTGATCGCATAATGGGCGGCAACCTTTTCAAGATCGATCATGGTCGGCCGCACAAATTGTTCGTAGATGTGCGCCCCGTCCCGATGCTCCGGGATGTTGCTCCTGGCGGCGGCAAGACGTTCCAGAAAAGGGGTTTCAAGCTCCAGCCCCATTTCCCGGGCGAGCTGAATGACCCGGCCTGCGTATTGCAGAATCTGCACCGTCTCGATCCCGGAAATTTCATCAAAAAACCACCCGCAACTGGTGTACATGAGGAGCGCATGGCGTTGCATCTCCAGACAACGGAAAAACATGGTCCGCTCTTCGTCCCCAAGCTCCCGCGGCGAGTGGGTTGCGGTAAATCGACGACCCATTTCCTCGGATCGGTCGAGGATGACCTGGATATAGCCATCCCTGGCCGCCCACGGATCGATGCCGAGAGAACGGAGACGGTCTTGGTACAGGCCCGCGGTTTCATCCCGGAGCCAGTCCAAGGCCCCCCGGAGCGGAGCGCGCCATTCCTGGGTCCAGCCGGGATGACCTCCGGAGTTGCAGCCGCAATCGCTTTTCCAGCGTTCGATACCGTGGCTGCAACTCCAGGAGGAATTTTCGAAAATCTTCACCTCCTGGACCGGGGGGTAACGTTCAAGGTATTGCCCGTAATTCGTCAGGCTGGCAAGACCTTTTGCTTCAATGGAGTGCAGGGCATAGGCCAGGGCCATGTCGCCGAACCGGTGGTGGTGGCCGTAGCTTTCTCCGTCGGTGGCGATGTGCATGAGTTGCGGCCCGGTGCGGACCTCCGAAAATCCGCCCAGCAGCCGGTCCGCAAAGTGCTCGCCGCTCGCGAGCAGTTTCTCGAAGGCCACGGCCTGGGAAATGGGGCCGTCATAAAAAAAGAGGCTGATGGTGCCGCCCGATGGCAGTCGGCACAGGTAAGGCTGCGAGGGGTCGATACGGCTGTTGCTCACGTCGCGCCACCGGCCGCCGCTCTTGACCTTGCGGCTCCTGGCCGCCTGACTGGGGGCGAGGATCGTGAAACGGATCCCGTGCCGGGCGAGCAGATCAAGCGTTTCCAGATCAACCGCCGTCTCGGCCAGCCACATGCCTTCGGGGTCGCGCCCGAAACGGCGGCGGAAATCCTCGATCCCCCAGAGAATTTGCGTCTGTTTGTCCCTGGAATTGGCAAGGGGCATGATGACGTGGTTATACACCTGCGCCAGCGCGTTGCCGTGCCCTCCCCGCCACTCTCTGCTCTGCCGGTCGGCTGCGAGAATTTGTTCATAGGCCTCGGGAACACGATGTTCCATCCAGGAAAGCAGCGTCGGTCCGATGTTGAAGCTGATGTGGGCAAAGTTGCTCACGATGTCGAGAATCCGGCCCTCTCCGTCCAGGAGACGTGACGCGACATTGGGCACATAGCATTCCGCGGCGATCCTCTCGTTCCAGTCATGATAGGGATGAGCAGTGTCCTGAATCTCGATCTCCCCCAGCCAGGGGTTTTCTCGGGGGGGTTGGTAGAAGTGGGCATGGATACAAAGATATCGTTCCATCATAATCTGAAGTGATGGTAAAGCACGTCCTGCCTGCAGGTGGCGAGGCGATCACGTAACTCGTAAAGATTGATGGCGGCGAACATGCCGCTGGTTTTGCTAAACAGCGTACATTCCTGAATGATGAAGTCTCCCATGGTTCCTCCTTTACGTCCAATACAGTTCACTTCCTGTTGCATTTACCGGCGCCTCCTCTCCTGCTCATTGCTGTTAAATTTGCCTCAAGGCAGCACTGCATGGCTCGTTTAAATTTTAGGAGCCGTTACGAAATTACATGGCCATTTTTTCAATTTCGTTACGGCTCCTTATGCCGTTCCGCGCATTTCTCTGGCCATTTTATTTTTTTTTCAACGGCTCAGGACCGCCACGTAAAAGGCCTCCTGACTTGAGACCAGGCTTTTTCCGCGTCTTTTTTAAGATCTTCCCACGCCCCATAGTCGGCAACCTGAAACTCCAGCAACTGTGCCTCGGCCTTATGACGCTTGTGCTGTAAGGATTTGATTTTTATGTAGTATTTTTCCTTCTCTTCGATCTTCTTGGCTTTATCGGCTTCAGCTATGAGCAGAGCAATCTGCGCGTTCCACTCATGCAGTTGATTATCAAACTTTTCTGCGACCGTTTTCTGTTTGTCCTGCACAGTATCTCCTTCCAGTTGAACATTCCGTCCCCATTGATCATCAAGCGAGAAGAACGATGGCCGGCAAGGGGTATGTTTGCATTTTTCTTCCCTTTCGGGAGTCATTTGGCGGGTCGATAAACTCAGGCCGGCTATAAAACTCTGCGCCCCTGGATAATGTTGAGCAGCACCACAATAACAGCTATCACCAGCAGGATATGGATGAACCCGCCCATGGTGTAACTGCTGACCAGTCCCAGAGCCCACAAAATTATCAGTATTACGGCAATCGTCCACAACATATGATTCACCTTTTTCGTTTATTTGTTCGTATTTTCAGACGGTTCACCTGCCAATGCGAATCCCCTGCAGGGAACCGATGACCCCGAAGGCGCTCAACAGCCAGAGAATCACTGCAATAATCACCACAACATTCAAGATTTTCTTTATGGTCTGTTCCATCGGTATGTAGGTGTTGATCAGCCACAGAATTACCCCAACGACAACCAGAACAATTATTAATTGCATCAACGGCATGGTTTGCTCCTTTCCTTTGATGTATTTGGCGGCGTCTGGCCGATCGCTGGCTCCCCGGCAGTCGACACCCCTGAGTCAAGCGCCGCGGCACGGATGGTCGGGGTCTGCTTCGCTGCCGCCGGCCTATCGGCCGGGTTTATCCTTTCTAAAACTTCAAATTGCCCAGGGCCGAGAGATTTTGCGCGTGGCTCTGGGCAACCCCCCAGACAAAAACAACAAATGCCGGCAGCAAACGCATAAACAGCAAAAAATTACCTGGTTTCATTTCATCTCTCCTCGTGATTACAAGGTTCTTTACGTTTGTTCATAACCGGATGGCAGATTTCCTCTATTCCCGTCTGCCGAAGACTTCGGTAAGAAATTATTTCACAAGGCTTTTCAAGAAGGTGCATCGCCCCGCGCAGCACCCGGAAAAACTTCGATTCCATATGTTTTTCAAGGTTCTTTCGGCTATCCCACTCTTCAAGCAGACAGAGGAGCTGTTCATCCTCCATGCTGTGAAAAAAATCGCACCGCAGGCATCCCTCTGCAGTCCTGATGGGACCAAGCAGCGCGGTGATCGCCTGCGAAAGCTCCAGGCGTTTATCAGCCGGCACCTTCATTTGCATAATGAGCAGGATCATAGCAAGACCTAATGGCAAAACACATGCCGACAGATGAGACGATGCAATAATTGCTATTTATACTTTCATAACAATTGGTTAGATGAGGCGGCGAACAAACGATATGATTGGCGGAAACTGTTTGGCCTCCATATATGGTGAATCCCTCAATATGTGGAGGCAGGGGTTGAGGGAAACCGGCAGGCGCCTTTGTCCCCGGGCCACCCTGCATCAGCTATTTTTTCTTCCCAGGACCAGCAGCACAATGCCGCCCACAAGGCAAATTCCACCCACGATCGGCGGCAAAGGAAGTGTTCGTGTCCTCTCGGCCGTCATCTGGATGGGACCGAGATCAACGACGTTTTCTCTTGTCGTGTAGCTGATGCCCTGATAGGCAAAGGCCACGATCCCTAAAGCGATGAGAATGACGGCCAGCACCGTGTATGTTTTCATTTCGTTCCTTTCTGTTATCAACCTGGTTGAATAAGAGCCTGCCCGCAAAGAAGCTCTCAAGACTCAATCCCTCTTTCCCGCAGGCTGCAAGCTAGCGACGCCGTCCCTGGATGACGTTAAGCAGCACAACAATAATGGCAACTACCAGCAGGATATGAATAAAGCCTCCCATCGTGTAACTGCTGACCAGTCCCAGCGCCCACAGAATTATCAGTATCATGGCGATCGTCCACAACATATGATCCTCCTTTTGTTTGATGAACTCGTATTTATGCCCCTTGCGGGTAAAAAGTCTGTTTTCACCACGGAGCACACAGAGATCACAGAGAAAATATTTTTATTTTCAGTAAGTTATCTCTGTGGGCTTTGTGCTCTCTTATTTTCAATTTTTCCGAAGCCATCAATATTGATGATCTCGCAAAAAGACCTGACGCCGAATTTTCGTGACGATAAATCAACGACTTATCATGCACTATACGGCTGTCGAGAGGGTTTTTACGATTCCATCAATATTGGTTCAAATCCTGAACTGCATCCACTACCATCCCGGTCCCTACCGCAATCAACAGAATATCGCTTGCCACGCGCACGAAGCGGTGATGCGGCGGCGGCGGCCCAAGCTGTACAACGACCTGGGGCGGCAGATCATAGAAGATGACGTCCCGGGGCAGCTGGCGGCCAACCTGCCATTTTCTGGCATGACCGCGGGGCACGCAGCCGTTGTTCCTCCTGACCAGGCCCGGCGGGCAGTGGCGGGAGTGGTACTGCTCAACATAATAGTTGTTGATCACGGTTCGGTGCTGGTCACCGAAATAGGAGCTCCTCCTCCCGTCGTCCCCATCCCTGCCCCTGTCATCATGGCGCCGATCATCAGAGTGCCGGTCATCACGCTGCCGGTCATCACGCTGCCGGTCGGAATCATCATGTCTGTCTTGCCTTTCACTCTGTTCGTGTTTGTCGCCTTTTTTGCCACCGCCGGCCCAAGATGGCTTTTCCGCCAGGGCGGTGCTGGTGGTGGCCAGTATCCCGGCAAGGGCAAGAGCCAGGATGCTGCTCTTCCGCATGGTAATCTTCCGCATAATCATCTCCACATAAAAAGTTGCCAACAAACCCATTGGCCTGAATCTTTGAACAAGCGGGAGGTCCTCTCACTGCCGCTTGCTCCCCGGATCAGATGTCCGGGGAGAACGAGCCCATGGAACGCATTCCCTTACTTAACGCGCATGGCATTCTTGACCGAGATTACACCCTTGACGCTGCTTGCAACTTCGACCGCTCTGTTGATGTCGGCCTGGGAATTGACGAAGCCGCTCAACTGGACCACGCCCTTGAACGTTTCGACGTTGATTTCGCTCGACTTCAGTGAATCATCCTGGAAAATTTCCGCCTTTACTTTGGTGGTAATGACCGAGTCGTCAACATACTCTCCGGTTCCCTCCTGCGTGGCCGTTGATGCGCAGCCCAGCAGAGAAACCAGCAGAATGACGAGAAAAAAGTTAGCGAACCGATTGAATAGTTTCATAATAATTCTCCTTGTCTGTCACTTTTTCTGATTTTTATCTTCCCAACCCCCTACCGTGATTTTCAGGGAGCGTACGTTGCCTTCTTATATCCGGCCCAAGAGCAGCAGGATCAGCAGGATCAGCACTATCAGGCCCAGCCCGCCGCTCGGGTAGTAACCCCACGATCGGCTGTGCGGCCAGGTGGGTAATGCACCCAGCAGCATCAGAATCAAGAGGATAAGCAAAATTGTTGAGATCATAACGTTCCTCCTTTAGAGGCGATTAACAGCCCTCAATCTTTTTCTTTGCCTTGGACTCCCCGATGGTCATGTTGTTGGTCACATTTTTCACGCCGTGAACATCCTGTACGTATTTGGTGACTAAGTCCTTTTCAGCCGCGTTTTTCGCCTTGCCCGCCAAGGTTACCATGCCATTTTCCGTCTCGACCCTGGTGTCGAGTGCGCTGGTGGAACGATGATACATTAACGTCATTTTGACCAGGGCGGTGATGGATGCGTCATCAATTGATTCGCCCACGGCCTCCATTTTTTGACCCATGGTTTCATCGTCCGGATTGCCGGCTGTCTTTGGCAGGGTCATCTCATTTTCCACGCCTTTCACGCCTTCGATATCCTTGACGTATTCAGTCGTCAGGTCCTTCTGCGCCTGGCTATCTGCTTCGCCTTGCAGGGTTACGATGCCGGCTTTGGTGCTAACCTGAGTCATGGCGCTCACGTGCCGATGGAACAGGAGTGCGGCCTTCACTTTCATGCTGACCCACGCATCCGAATTCTCGGCAACGGGTTCACCTTTGACTTCCAGCTTGTTTTCCACGCTTTTGACCCCGGGCAGGTTTGCCACGGTATCCTGGGCCAGGGATTTGTGGCTCTCTTCGGCGACTATCCCTGTCAAGGTGGCGACACCATCCCTGGATTCGATTGTAACGGCATCGTCCTTAAGGTATGTCTTAAAAACATACGACTGTTTGGCTGCTGATTCGATACGCTCATCCGTCCCGGTCGCGGACGCGAGTACAGGGCCGACGGCCACCAGTAGAGCAACGGCAACTACCAGCAAAACTACACGATACATTGGTTTCATCAGTTCTTTCTCCTTTCTTATTTTGTTGTTGTTTTTCCAAACTTTTATCTTTAAATCCCTGGGGGGTGTGACGGTTCCTAAGTGCCTCCCGGGGGAAGACGCCTGCAGGAAATTATTTCACATGGCTCTTCAAGCAGATGCAGAGCCCCGCGCATCACAGAGAACCACTCGGAGTTGCAATTTTTTTCAAGGTTCTTTCGGCTATCCCACTCTGCAATCAAACAGAGGACCTGATCATCCTCCATGCTGTGAAAAAAATCGCACCGCAGGCATCCCTCGGCGGTCCTGATGGGACTGAGCAGCGAGGTAATCGCCTGAAACAACTCCTTGCGTTTCACCGAAGGCACCTTCATTTGCATGATGACCAGGATCATAACCAAGAGCAAAAGCAAGAAATATGCCTGCAGACGGCAATAGGCGCAGAGATAAAATTAGGGACTCGGAAAATGTTAATTTACCTGGATCGCGCCCGGATTTGGGTCAGATTTGGTTGCGCCGATTGAGCAAAACCGCAGGCGTAGCAGTGCTCCGGCGAGGATTTTGCGATTGAGGCACGGCCAAAGATGGCCTGAAG
>JAHILF010000049.1 GCA_018897105.1 Pseudomonadota bacterium | reverse complement strand
GGTGCCCAATGGGGACGCTGAGAGATGAACGACGTAGCGGATCTACCCCGAGCAGATTTGATTGAACAGGAGATGATGTTGCCTCTGTCATTCCCGCGCAGGCGGGAAACCAGGAATCTTCGAGTTGTTGCCAACCATTGGATCCCCGCCTGCGCGGGGATGACAGTGAAAGAAGGGGATGACAGTGAAAGAAGGTGATAACAGCGAAAGAAGAGGATGACAGCGTAAGAAGGTGATGGCAGAAAGAAACGGGTGATGACAGAAAGAACCTTGGCGGTGCCCAATGGGGACGCTGAGAGATGAACGACGTAGCGGATCTACCCCGAGCAGATTTGATTGAACAGGAGATGATGTTGCCTCTGTCATTCCCGCGCAGGCGGGAAACCAGGAAAACTAACAACACATCTGGATTCCCGCCTGCGCGGGAATGACATAATGATTGAAAAAATCGCTGATTACTGGATTCTCGCCGGAGTTAATCCCCATGCATATGGAGACGGGAATGCCTCTAGAAGTTGCTGAAAGTGAGTGGTAATCATATTTTTTAAGACAGTGAAAAATGAAAAGCTATTTCGTTTACATCCTTGCCAGCAAGAAGAATGGCACATTGTACATTGGCGTTACGAATAATCTCATCCGCAGAGTCCATGAGCATAAAAATGATTTAGCAGATGGTTTTACAAAAAAATACGGTGTCCATAATCTGGTCTATTATGAACAGACTGAGGATGTTGACGTGGCACTTCGCAGGGAGAAACAGTTGAAAAAATGGAACCGGCAGTGGAAAATCAATTTGATAGAAAAAAGCAATCCGGCTTGGTATGATTTGTATGACACTCTCCTTTGAATATGGACTCCGCCGGAGGAAAACCGATGATTCTATTGGCATTTCTCCTCATATGCATGGGGATAAACTCCGGCGGAAACCAGGGATTTCAAGATGTTTCAAAGTGCTGGATCCCCGCCTGCGCGGGGATGACACAGAGAAGAGACCGGGGATGACAAAGGAGAGATGCGGGGATGACAAAGGAGAGGCGCGGGGTGACGGAGGGAATAACTTGGAGATGACAAAGGATAGACGCGGGGATGTGGAAAGGGCGCAACATGGGGTGACTTACAGAAGAGAGCGGGGGACAACAAGCGGGAGAGTCGGGGTGAGATGAACGGGAGAAACCTGGGGATGATTAAGGGAAAGCACGCAGATGTCGAGCAGCCCGCTCATAGTTCGATGTCGCGGCCGGTATCGCGGCTGCGGGCGAGATCAAGGTCGTCGATGGCAAGCTCCGGGCACAGCAGCGCGCTGGAGAGTTTTTCCCGGCGGCGGGTGAGCCGGGCGTATTCTTCCACGGAAACCACCACCGCCGTCGGTTTGCCGTGCACCGTCACCACCTGGGCCTCGCCGCTCGCCGCCCGCTTGATGAGCTGGCTCAGGTTGACTTTTGCTTCCTGCAGTTGCCATTCTTTATGCATGTTCATACCTCCCTATCCTGGTCTGTCTGGTCAGAATATGGCACGAATCCGGCAGGCAGGCAATGGTTAATTTCATCTCCGAAGAGCAGATCGAGCAGGCAATGCTGCGGAAGCTGCACCAGTTCGGTTTTGAATTGCTCAACTGCCACACCGTTGATCCGGCTGATCTGCACGACGGATCGGGACGCAGCGATAAGCACGAAGTGATCTTTGCCGACCGGCTGCGGGAGGCGGCCATCCGCCTCAACCCCGCCATCCCGGAAACGGCCATCGACACGGCCCTGGCCCGGTTGCTGGACCGGCGGCAGGCCATGTCGCTGATTGCCGCCAACCGGGAGCTTGACGCCCTGCTCCGGGACGGCATTCCGGTGGAGTTTGACAACGCCCTTGGCAGGAAGGAGCAGGAACGGGTGCGGGTGATCGATTTCCGCCAGCCGGAGAATAATCACTTTCTGGCCGTGTCCCAGCTCTGGATCAGAGGTGAATTGTACTTTCGGCGGCCGGACATCCTGCTTTCCGTCAACGGCATCCCCCTGGTATTCATCGAGCTGAAGAACTCCAACGTCAAACTCAAATCCGCCTATGACGACAACCTCACCAACTACAAAAAGGACATCCCCCAGCTCTTTCTGACCAACGCCCTGTGCATCCTCTCCAACGGTATCGAGACCAAAGTGGGCAGTTGCACCGCCGGCTGGGAGCATTTCTGCAACTGGCTGCGGGTGGAGGATGAGAAGGAGAAGGTGGACCGGGAAAAAATCAAGCAAGAGGGCACCAGCCTGGAGTATGCAGTGGCCGGGCTCTGCGTCCCCAGTAAGCTGCTCGATTATTTTGAGAGCTTCATCATCTATTACAGGGAGACCCGGAAGATCATCGCCATGAACCATCAGTTCATTGGGGTCAATAAGGCCTTCCGGGTCTTTGGGGACCGGCAGGGACGGCAGGGCAAGCTGGGAGTCTTCTGGCATACCCAGGGCTCGGGCAAGAGCTTTTCCATGATCTTTTATGCGCGCAAGATCTTCCGTAAAGTTACCGGCAATTTCACCTTTGTGGTGATCACCGACCGCGAGGATCTGGACGGCCAGATCTACCGCAATTTTCTCAATACCGGCACGGTCACAAAAGACGAGGCGGCCCAGCCCGGCAACAGCGAGGAGATGCGCAGATTCCTGGGCCGTAACAAGCGGATCGTCTTCACCCTCATCCAGAAATTCCGTTGGCCGCAAGGTCAGGACTATCCGCTGCTCTCCGACCGTGATGACATCATCGTCATGGTCGACGAGGCCCATCGCACCCAGTACAAATCCCTGGCCGAAAACATGCGGCAGGGGCTGCCCAACGCCCAGTATCTGGCCTTTACCGGCACGCCGTTACTGGGCCGGGAGCGCAAGACCAATGCCTGGTTCGGCGATTATGTCAGCGAGTACAACTTCCAGCAGTCCATGGACGAGGGCGCCACGGTGCCGCTTTTCTACCAGAAGCGGGTGCCCGAGGTCCTGATTCAGAACGAGGAGCTGAGCGACGAGTTTTACCAGATCCTGGAAGAGGAGGAGCTGGACGACAGCCAGCAGGCCAAGCTGGAGAAAAAATTCGCCCGCGAGGTCGAGGTGATCAAACGCGACGACCGGCTGGAGACCATTGCCAAGGACATCGTCTATCACTTTCCCCGCCGGGGTTATCTGGGCAAGGGCATGGTTATCGCGGTGGACAAGTTTACCGCGGTCAAGATGTATGACAAGGTGCAGCGGCTTTGGAAGGAAGAGATTAAGAACCTGGTCGGCCAGACCGGGAAATCCGGGAGCGACCTGGAAAAGCACCGGCTGAAGAAGCTCATCGACTTCATGCGCCGGGTGGACATGGCGGTGGTGGTCAGCGGCGAGGCCGGGGAGGAGGAGAAGTTCAAGGCGCAGAAGCTGGACATTAAGCCGCATCGGAGCCGCCTGGAACAGGTGGACGAACACGGCCACGACATCGAGTACAACTTCAAGGACCCGGAGCACCCGCTGCAGCTGGTCTTTGTCTGCGCCATGTGGCTGACTGGCTTTGACGCGCCGACCCTTTCCACCCTGTATCTCGATAAGCCGATGAAGGACCACACCCTGATGCAGACCATTGCCCGGGCCAACCGGGTGACCTCCTTTCAGATCAACGGGGTGGTGAAGAGAAACGGCGAAATCGTCGATTACTACAACGTCTTCCGCAACATGAAAAAGGCCCTGAAGGATTATGCCCAGGGCGGAGACGGGCTGGAGGAGGCGCCGGTCAGGGAGAAACAGGAGCTGTTCCGGTTGCTGGACGATGCCATTAACCAGGCCATGGCCTTCTGCCGGGAGCGGGGGATTGACATCCCGAAAGTTGTTACCAGCAGCAATATTTTCAAAAATATCGGTTTGTTCAATGACTATGCCGATACCATGCTGGGCCATGACGAGTGGCGCAAGACCTTTAATGTCTACGAGAACACCATCACTTCGTTGTATGAGGCCTGCAAGCCGGAGATCCTGGGACGGGCGAGCGGCCGGCTGGTCGCGGTTTTCCAGTATCTGCGCGGCGTGATCGACAGCATCATCGACCAGCAGGATATCGAGGCGGTGAGCCTGCGCATCGCCGAGCTGCTTGATGAGAGCGTGGTGGTCAACAAAACGGAAGAGTTTGCCGCCGGCCAGGAAAAGCCAACATACCAGATTGTCCAGACCGGCAAGACCTGGAACCTCAGCAAAATCGATTTTGACAGGCTCAAGGAAGACTTTCGGCATGCCGCCTATAAGAATATCGAAATCGCCGATCTTCGCACCTTCATCGACACCAAAATTACCCAGATGCTGCAGCAGAACATGACGCGGACCAATTTTGCCCAGAAACTTCAGACGATCATCGATACTTATAACGCCGGCGGCTCGACCACTGAGAATTATTATGATGATCTGATGGACCTTGCCAGGGGATTGCAAGACGAGGATGAGCGGCATATTCGGGAAGGCCTGTCCGAAGACGAGCTGGAACTTTTTGATCTGCTGAAAAAGGACAAAATGACCAGGGAAGAGGAGCAAAAGGTCAAGCTGGCCGCCAAGTCCCTGCTGCACCGGCTGCTGGAGGAACACCCCAGGGTGCTGATCCAGGACTGGTACAAGGATACCCATACCAAGGCCGTTGTCCGCTCCACCGTTGAGCAGGTGCTGGACGAACAACTGCCCGACAGTTATGACCGGCTGTTGTTCAAGGAAAAATGCGACAGCATCTTTGATATGATGCTGCAGTATGCCAACAGCGGCCAGAAATGGGCGGCTGCCTGAACGGAAGGAGGAAACCTGTCTTATGGTCAAACGCTTAACCGACCTGCCAAAGCATGACCGGCCCCGGGAAAAAATGCAGAGCAAGGGGGCAGCCGCCCTGAACGATGCGGAACTGGTGGCCATCCTGCTGGGTTCCGGCATTAAGGGCCATGATGTCATGACCGTGGCCAAACGGATTGTCCGGCTGGTGGATGACCAGCACGGTAAACCCGATCTGGCTGATCTCCAGCGGCTGGAAGGGGTGGGGCCGGCCAAGGCGACCCTTATCGCCGCGGCCCTGGAATTTGCCCGCCGCCGCATCCGGCCGGAGGGGCTCAAGATCAGGACCCCGGTTGACGCGCTGCCCCTGATTCGCCATTACGGCGACCGCAAGCAGGAGTATTTTCTCTGCATTTCCTTGAACGGCGCCCATGAGGTCATCACCACCCGCGTCGTCTCCGTCGGCCTGGTCAACACAACCCAGGTTCACCCCCGCGAGGTCTTTGCCGATCCCATAACCGACCGGGCCTCGGCGGTGATCCTCGCCCATAATCATCCCTCCGGCAATCTCACCCCCAGCAAGGAGGACCTGCAGATCACCCGGCAGCTCAAGGAGGCGGGGGAAACCCTTGGTATCGCCGTGCTGGACCACATAATTTTCAGCCGGCAGGGGCATTACAGTTTTCTGGAGAACGGGGAGTTGTAGATACAGGGCAGTTTTTTTGGGGCAACGCAAAACACAATACCGGGAGATTATCGGCCTCGGTTCCTGGACTGATAAAAAATCTTGCCAACCCGCTCGATATGCTCGATCAGGTCCGGATTATCAATCTGATGATAGATGGAAAGGTCGACAGTATAAGGCAGAAGCAGGTCGTCGATCGCGAGGCTGATTTTATTCAGGAGTTGCAGATTCAGACATTTCCCCTTCAAGGTCAGGTCGATATCCGAACCGGGTCTGAAATTTCCTTTGGCACGGGAACCATAGAGAATCGCTTCGTTTACCTCGGGGTATTTTGTAAAAACGTTTTTAATTCCTTCTACTGTTTCATCCTTCAAGCCGTATGACATGCCACCATTCCTCAACTTAGGGACTCGGAAAATGTTAATTTACCTGGATCGCGCCCGGATTTGGGTCAGATTTGGTTGCGCCGATTGAGCAAAACCGCAGGCGTAGCAGTGCTCCGGCGAGGATTTTGCGATTGAGGCACGGCCAAAGATGGCC
>JAHILF010000048.1 GCA_018897105.1 Pseudomonadota bacterium | reverse complement strand
TGTATTTTCAAACACATAGTACCATATACACATCTTAATGTCCCGCGAAAAATGAAGCAATTCTCAGAATCTTCGTTTTTAAAAATCGCACTAACTAACTGATTGCTCGTAGCTAATATCTTTCCGTCCAAGCACTATTTATAAACGCTTTCTCCATTAAGACTTGACGGCAATCCAAGCGAAGCGCCCGTCTATTTCGGGCTTTGCCGTTGAGGTAACGATGAACCGTCAAGCTGCATGGTACGAAAACCATGAGTTTCTGTTCCAACAATCAATACCGGATCGCCTGAACCCTCATAAAAAGCCAATTCCAGCGGCAACAAGGTCTTTTTAATCTCTGCAGGAACAGGCCTCAGGCCTCCGGCGCCGTCATACACATACCACGCTCCTTCACCATCAGCAATCAGAGCCGCCACCTTGCCGTTATCATCCAACCTGACCCGAGCCTCACGCACTGTCTTTCCAGGGGGCCAGTCAATGGAATGGCTCAGGCCCTCCACATAGGTCACTCCATGGGTTAATGACCACGTCTGCAACAGCAGACCGGGTTGTTCGTTGTCTTCGCGAGAAAAAAGCAGAGTTCCTCCCCTGACGGTATCTTGTCCATCAATGATGGCTCCGGCACCAACCAGTGCCCCGCTCCACCCTGCTACTTTTCCGGGAGCAGGAACATCCGCCGTGCTTCCGGGCCAGTGGGTGAGATACATTTCAGTTTCCGCACCTGCAGGCTGCATATAGGTCACCAATCTTTTGCCGTCAGCCATGAAGTGAGCTTTTATCCAGCCAGGCATCGGCCCCTGATATTCAGCAGTGGCGACAACTCTTCCCCGCTTAGCGAGCAGGACGGAATGCATGCCAAACAAAGACCCGCTTTTTTCCTTTACAGCCAGAAGCAGTTCCCCTCCGGGGGCAGCATGCTCGTCTTCAAAAACAGCACTGTACAGGGGGGTGACAATCGCAACGTCGCCCTCGGGAAGCTTCATGACTCCCTGCTCTCTTACTCCTTCGAGATCATCAAAATAAAGATAATGCAACATTTTTTCTTCCAACCAGGCGATCCAGTGACTTCTTGCGGATTTCCCGCTGGCAGGTTCCGAGAGCACCGGCTCAATGGAAGATGCGCAAACGGACACGGGACGGACATCATAATCCCCTCCACCCCCCATCATTGAAAAACCCTTCAGGAGAATTTGCGGCGTTTTGTTTGCGCCGTCTACGAACACGCCGAATTTGTAAGCCCCATGACCTTGAACAGCATTAACCAGATTCAACGACAGAGGTTTGACCGGCAGCACCATGAGAGAGACGCCGTTTGATTCACTGCGTTGGGAATCGTTGCCGTATTCCCATATTACCCTGATTTCATATTTCCCTGGTTCCAGGGGCCCTGTCACATCAAGCAAGCTGAAACTGACGGCATGTTCCAGCCCGGGAGGGAAGACAGCCGGTGACTGACTGATAGGAAATCGCTCCCTCTCTCTCCTGTACTCCTTCTCCATGCCTGTCTGCAGGTCATGGGCCACGATGATCGGGGAATTATCCAGCGGAGGCAAAGGAACATCAAGCGGACTTGAACCCGAATTTTTCAAAGTGACAAAACATTCCACGTCCTGAGCATATAAAAGACTTTTGGCCGGCAGCGAAAAAGAAACTTCAAGGCCGTCGGCTGCACCGGCCCTTGCCTCTTGAAGCCCTATCTCGATGAAAAGAGCGGCGAAAAAAAACAGCATGACGATGACAGACCCTTTCCACCCACTCTGTTTCCTGCAAGAAAAAGGCTCGTCTACAATACGTCCCATAGGTTTATTTCAATCTCGCAATGGGCAGTGGGGAGCCATCCACCTGGATGATCTTGAAGCCGTAACCAATCGTCCCGCAAATCAGCAGCGGTTCAGCATTGCCATTCAGAAAGCCCGGCTCTATAGGCTGCTTGGTTTTGCTAAACTCACCGGGAACCGGCTGTAGAATATCCCCGTCAAAGACATGCCAGGTACCCTCATCATCCTTGATAAGAGCGATGGGTTCCCCATTATCATTAACGCCGACCCGGGCATCACGCACAGGAGTATTCGGATGCCAGTCAATAAGCAGTTCCCCTGTTGTTTCAACCACATTTTGCGGCGACACTGCCCAGCTTATCAGAACCAGTTTACGTGGAGCATCATCCTCCGTCTTCCAGACCAGAAAAGCTCCCAGGATGGCATCGCCCGCTCCGATTGTGGCCCCGCTAGCCAGAAAAGAGCAGGTCCATTTCATCAACAGGCTCGAGTCAGGCAGACTGCTTTTGGATCCCGGCCAGGGGGCAAGAAACAGAGAAAGTTCTCCACCTTCCTGCTGGGCATAGGTAGCCAGGTACTGCTCATTGGAGCGGACATGGCTCATGATCCAGACCGGCTTCGCGCCATTCAGGGTTGTGGCCCCCATGCCCTGTGCATTGTCCAGTTCAAGCCGGATGGAGTGCAGATGAAAGCCGGCACCGCCCCTGGTACCATGGCAAAGAAGTATTCCGCCTTCCGGCGGCAAACCACTATCGCCTTTTGTGCTGCCATGGAGGGGAGCAACGATATCCATGTCCTCGGTTACAGGCAGGGGGAGCGATTGTCTCGGGGCAACCACACCGGAATCACCGTCAACATGGGTGTAATGCAGGTTCTGGCCATCTATCCAGGCAATCCAGTGGCTGCGAAGAGCAGCACCGTTGGCAGGGGCGGACATTATCGGCAGATGCGCTGAACCGCAATCCAATAACGGCACCACGTCGGCAACTTGTCCATTCACCATCAGGGCAAAACTGCTGTGCACGATGGTGCAGGGCTTTTCCGGGTCGCCGGGCAGGTTTACCCACACGCCGTAGGCGAAGCCGCTTTGCCCCCCGATGGCCTGCACAAGATGCAGATTCTTTGGAGTGGTAGGAGAAACCCTTAGCCGTACCACCTGGGACTCGGCAAGCTCCGCCCCGTTGTTGTATTCCCAGGCAACCTTGATGTCATAGTAGCCTGGAAGGAGTTGCGGTACGATGTCCTGCAGGTTGAAGTATGTATCCATTGCGGCACCGGCCGCCATGGACACGGGATCATGCTGTATAGCGGAAGTCTGTCTTTTTTTTCTGTATACATCCTCCGCCCCTGTCTGGACATTAACGACATGCACGACGGGAAGCGTCACATCAAAGGGAGGGATCCCCACCTCAAGGGTGGTCCCGCCTGCATTATGAAGATTGACGACACATTGGGTGTCCTGCTGATACAGCAGATCAGTCTGTGTCACAATGAGATTGATTTTCAGTGCCATGGTCCAATTCTCCTCGGTCTTTCCAGCATCATGGGAGGCTCTTTATATCGCTCCAGCCCTGCAGGGCCAGAACGCATTTGCCACAGTAGTCTCCCTCTGTGGTCTCGTAGCTCATCACGCAATAGCCGTCCCCCTGGAGATCGTGGATCGTTGTATTTCCCGGGGAAGGGTTGGGCGGCGCGTGATCCCTGAACAGGCAATGCCCCCACTCGTGGGCAACAAGGCCACTGTAGCCCATGTTATCCTTACTGCTGGTAGTTCCGTCCCGTTTCTGGCGATTGCCGGCACCGGGCAGGCCCTGCCGGTTCGGGTACGGATAATTGTCCTTACCGCTCAGCACGATACAGCCTCTGGAACTGAGACCAATGGAATAGTCTCCCAGATTGGATGTTGCATGCCAGGTACTTATGGTAGGCACCTGCAGGATGACCAGACCAGGCAGATAGCCGTCATCAGCCAGGTCATGAATAAAGGGGTTGACCAGACACTGGTCGAACCAGGTATCAAAGTGACTCCCTGCATCGTTTAAAAACTTATTGCCCTGCAGAGGCAGTTTATTTGTGGCAACAAGTGAGTTGTAGACCAAGGGGGTATGCACGGGAATCATCACAAACGTATTACTGTAGCTGACCTTGGTTTTGTCCGTGATAACAAGCTTATCTACGTCAATTACATGCGCGTTGCCTGTCGTGTTATTGGCTTTGGCAAAGGTCACTGCCGCCTGCAGGGCATCATCCCATTCTTTGGCGGTAATATCCGTCACCGAGTCGGCACCGGCATCCAGCGACAATTCACAGAAAGACCGAGCCATCTGTTTCACAAAGCCATCATACTTGCAGTTGGCATCGCCGTCGCGGGAGACGTCCACATCCGCATAGCCCACATGGGTCTTGTCCTTTTTGGTTACCCCGGTCTTGAATTTCAGGGTCTCCTCGGGTTTTGCATGCAGCCCGTGCCATATCCCTGTCAAACCACCGACCAGCGGATCCAGCTGTTTTGTGATATCAGACTGTATGGTAGCAGCCACACTGGTACAGGGCAGCCTGCGCATCTTACTTATGCGCAGGTTGCGCCATACCACCAGGGTTCCGGTCTCCACCATCACGGCAGCCTTATCAGTGCCGTCACTGAGCAATGTGGGAGGGCCGATAAATGCCTTTATGCGGTATCGGTCCCCTCCAACGGTTGAGGGCTTGAAAATAACGCCTGCAAGTCCTTTCTCATTGGTTTTGGCCCGCACCGCGTGATTATATTTTTCCCCCTCACCTGAAGCGTCTTCCGGTTGTTCAAAAAATGGGGCCTGGACCTTGTCGGCCAGGTCAGGATTTGTGTGTGCCTTATTGAATCCGGGACGTTTTCCTTTTTTATGGGATCCGCTTTTATGCTCCATGTGTGTGGCAAGGTCCACCTCAATCTCGAAGATGGTGTCAGCCACTTTAGGAGGCGATTCCCTTTTGCCGCCATGGGCCTTGGGGCAGTTATTCTTCTGCGGATCTTTCGCTGTTTCCGCAACCTTGGCCATGGCCTGGCGGACATGCTTGGCCGGCCCCACGCCGGTGTTGGTGGCTGTCTGCATGTCAGACTCCCGCAATGGCGGCCGGTTGAGCTGATCGAGTGGGGACTTGGTTTTATCATATGCAGGCAGTTCATATGGCTCAACCAGCTGAAAATAGACCATGACTTCCTTGGCCGGCTTCCATTCCTCATCAGCGCCATAGCGTGATTCTACCGTAGCCACCAGGGGGATGGCGCCAAGCACGGGATTGTCGTGACTGCACATGGTCTCGGCATCGTGGATATCATCCTGGGTCCAGGACAGCCTGTAGGCGTTGCGGGTATCGTGGTTGGGTTTGAACTTAGGGTAACTCGGACAGAATAGGTACGTATAGCCCCCGGGAAAACGCAATTTCTTGAAGTTTTCACCTTTGGGTTTGGCGGGATCATCCGCCGGAGGAGGCAATTTCCCTGCGTCAACGACAAAATTCCGGATACGTTCCTTCAGGTCATCATCGCTGCCACTGAGCTTGTCGCAATAATATTTCCACCCGAAGTCCAAAGCCGCTTCAGCCTTCTGATGGTTCATGGGAAAATAAAAAAGTCCTGCCGCCTGCATCCTTTCCATGCGGCCCTTCTTGGTGTCCGCCTTGTTCAGGAACAGGTCGTCGATCTTGCCGAGCTCGAGCTTGATCCTGTACTCCGGCGCCACCACCAGGGTATTATAGAACTTCTCACTGCTGTCAACAAAATCCGGGGCAACATGTCCCACCTCTTCGTCAGTGGTCTTGCGGAAATCCTTTTCCTTGACCTCGGTCTTGGTGGGTTCCTTGTCGCCCGGCGGGACGGTGACCGCTTTATCGGTGTCATGCACCTCAGCCAGTTTCGGCTGGGTTTCCCCGGTGCCGGGGATATTGTCCACCTCCAGGTTAAAGAGGGATTGAAACCTCTCTATGGCCAGCTTGGTGTTGGGACCCTTGATACCATCTATTTTCCCGCAGTAGAAGCCAAGGTTGTTGAGCCGCTGCTGCACCCCGGAGATGCAGTACTTTGTCTGCGCCTTTTCCAGCAGCGGATTGAGCCTGCCGATCTGCAGCTTCCACTTGAGCCGGTAGTCGCCGCTCACGGCCTTGTCTTTTTTCGGCTCACCGCCACCCGTCCGCTTATCCCCTTTCTTGGCCTCATCCGCCTTCATCTGGACGAAGAGGGTGGCCTCGGTGCAGGTCTTGGGGATTTCCGGGTCCTTGCCGTCCGCTTTGACACAACCCTTGTCATCGGTCTTGCCCTTGTAGGTCTGGCCGTCCTTGACTATCAGTTCAAAGGCGGCGCCCTTGGCAGGTGAAAAATCGGCCAGCAGAATGCGCAGCCGCAGGCAGAGCTTCACCAGCTTGGGGACCTTGTAGACCCCATCCTTGTCCAGGGGCTGTTTGAAGGGCGGCGGCCCTTTGGGAGGAAGTTTGATCTCGTCCCCGGCAAACTGCTTGTCGCCGGTGAACAGGAGCAGAGGATTATGGCGGTCCCTGGAATTGCGCAACTCCATGTTGCCGTCCCAGACCGTCTCCCACTTGTAATACTTATTCTCTTCAGCGATCTTGACGATATGATCGCACTTTTCGGTCTTATGTGTCTTGCCCAAACCCTTGACCTCCTCCTGGATAGCGGATCAAGTCGTCCTCATCTCCAAGTAGATTCCTGGACCCTTACTGTTGCGAGACGTCGTCCTCGTGAATGCGCGGGAAGGTGACCTCTGCCGTGCCCCCTTCCGGAATGCCCTCCACCTTGGCCTTACCCTGGTCATCCAGCCGGCCTGATTTGATGGTGCCGTCCGGCAGTTTCACCTGATATTCCTCGCCAGGGACCGGATTGCCCTCATCGTCCTGCAGTTCAACGCCGATCCAATGCGCTTTCTCTTCCTCGTTCTTGTCTTCCTGACCGGCCTGCTGCTGGTTTGTCCCCTGCTCGGTCTGGGTGTCCTTCTTCGAGGTCTGCTGACCCGGATCCGCTACCGCAGCATCCTCAGCATTGATGGGCGCTTCCGGAAGATCTGCGCTGCATACTGTGCCGCTTTTCGGACTTGGCATATATTCTTCCTTCTAATTGATTTTTACCATGCTACCCTGAATGGTAACCACAGCGCCGCCCTTGGCCTCCAAATTCGCTTTGGCCTCGATGGTGACATTCATGCCCTTGATATCCACATCACCGCTGCTGGACAAAGTGATGCCGCCGGACTCGATGACCAGATAGGACCCGCCGACCTTGACCGTAATATTGGTTCCGGCCTCAATGACCACGTTCTCCGCCTTGAGAAAATAATCCTTGGTCGCCTTCTCCGAATGGTTTGCCTTGAACACCTCTGCCACGTCACCGGTCACTGTCAGGGAGAGATTCTTACTGATCTCCGTAGCCTGCTTGCCGATCACCCGCAGGTGGCGGTCTCCGCCGATCTCTTCCTGGTGGTGGTTATCAACCTTTTCATGCCGGTCATTTTTTATATGCTCTTTCCGGTCATTCTCCACCACCAGATGCCGGTCATGGCCAATGGTTTCAAACCGGTCGTTCTTGACCCGGATATCCATATTCTTTTCAGCATGAAGAAAGAGCTGCTCCTCGCCTTTCTTGTCCTCAAAGCGAATCTCGTTGAACCCTTCGCCCTTGGGAGAGCTGTTAGACTTGAAGGTGCTCATGGTCTTGTTATCGGGCAGGGAATAGGGCGGGTTGTTGTTGCCGTGATACACCTGGCCGGTGATGATCGGCCGGTCCGGGTCGCCTTCAATGAAATCAACCGTCACCTCGTGGCCGATCCTGGGGAGAAAAACCGCGCCCCAGCGATTTCCGGCCATGGCCTGGCTGACCCGAATCCAACAGGAACTGTTCTCGTTATTTTCGCCCTCCCGATCCCAGTGGAACTGCACCTTCACCCGGCCGTGCTGATCGGTGTGGATCTCTTCGCCTTCCGGGCCCACCACGATCGCCGTCTGTACACCTTCAACAATCGGTTTCCGTGTGCTGCGCACCGGCCGGAAAGGGATCTCGTAGGGCATGCAGGCGAAATGATTCACATAGGAACTTTCTCCCCCCTCACCTGCGGCAACGGCGCTCCGATAGCCGCCTGCCTGGTTTGCCTCGTGGCTGATACGGGTCAGGACATATTCCTTATCATTCATATCGCTCCGGAAATAATCCTGCAATTTAAAGCGGCAGCCGCTGACAAAAGACCGGCACTCGCTGCTGCCGCTGATAGTGGTGATCCGGGCCTCCTCTTCTTCCATGCGGATATTGACCAATCGGGATCCCTCTTCATATTTCCCGTATTCGCCCGGATAATCATAAATCTCCAACTCCATGGGGCTCAACTGCTCCTTGGCGCTGACGCTCAACTGCAGATTCGATTTCGGAGTCTCGTAATTATAGTCATTCAAGCTGAATTTGCCGGGCCGGATCTCCTTGATAATCTCTAAAGCGGTTAGAACGTCCTCCTCCAATTGACCGCCGGTGCTCATCTGATACCTGGCGATTTCCTGTTTCGGGCAGGATTTATGCTCCACCGGCAGATCCGCCAGGACCAGGGTATGCTTTTTCTCCTCATGCTCAAAAAAATAAAAAATCCCCTCTTCCTCAAGAAGCCGCGAGACAAAATTAAAATCGGTTTCCCTATACTGTACCGCATATTCTCTCGGCTCATATTTGCCATGCAGCCGTAAAATGTAGTCGCTAAAACCATGGTCGCTGAAAATCCTTTCCACGATTTCCGGCACGGTGAGCTTCTGGAAAATTCGGCAATCCGCTGTTTTGGTGAGGAACCAGAACCAGGGGACCATGGTGGCGGTGTAGGTGGCGAGATGCATCGCACTTTCGGTTTCGCCGCTGGCGCGGCCCTGCCTGAAACGACAGATCAGCCCATGGAAGTAACGACGGCTGCCATCTGCCAGAAAAAGGGAGACCGTGACTGCCTTTCCGATAATGTCATTAAAGGAAATGTTGTGGTTTTCCGAAGTCAGTTCCAGCTCGAAAATAAAGAGCGTTGACAACCCTTCCTTGCCACGGAAACTGGTCAGGAGGAGGACATCCGGGCCCAAGGGGGTGCCAATGGCAAGAAGTCTGTTTTCCTGGGTAATCATGGGTATTCCCATTTGAAGAGGTGATGAATGGATAGTACGTTGATAATTCTATTTTTTTGATAACAAAGGAACTCCGGAATTGTCAACAGGAATTACTATTGCTTGACAACATCATTAGTGTGTCCGGATCTAGGGCCATGAGTTTTTTCCCGCTAATAAGCTGCAGGGTATGCTGGCGGGAAAAGTGGACATTGCCAACAGCACCGGTTAAAACAGCTTCCATCGTTCGGGAAAATTTCTCCGGCCAGTGGAGAAAAATGACATTATAATGACATTATTACCTTTTACCCTGTAGTATTATCCAATGTCAATTGTTGCATGAAGCAGGGTGGTGCAGGACGGATTTATGCGCTTCATGTTACGATTTGGCGGAACCTATCTACCCTTCCGCCTATCTGAAATAATAGCAATATAATTCATATAAATCATTCTCATTTCAGGGAGGTACGCAGCAATGTTTCACGGATTCGGCAATTACGGCTATGGCATGGGCATAGGCTTTGGCTGGGTGTTCATGATCATTTTCTGGGGTTTGATCATCTATTTGGCGCTCTCCTTCTAGAAAAGAAATGATACGCGCGCAAACAGAACACAAGAATCAGCGCTTGAGATTTTGAAAAAACGCTACGCCCGCGGTGAAATTTCCAAGGAAGAATTCGAAGGCATGAAAAAAGACCTCCAAGAATAATTCACCTCTCTGACCACGCTGATCCCATCTCAATCCAACTACTTCTGTTATTTCAGGCACTTCAAGTTACTTCAACCTCAGGGATCGAAACGGTAATCGCCGGCCAGAAAACGGCTGGCCAAGGTGTTCACCATCTCGTCGGAATCAAGAAGAGCGTCGAGCTGCCGGGTATAACCGATCAGTCGGCCCATCTGATCAAGTATTGCCTCGATCTCCTGTCGGCCCAGGCCGGAGAGGCGGCCCACCAGCAGATCGCCCTTGGCCTTGAGGGCAAAACCCTGCTCCGCCAGGACCTGGGCCATGAGCGAAATGCGGCGGGAACGGTTGGTGATGGAGGCGGCCCCGCCCACGAAGCGGAAATAGATATGGTTGTTGCGCGGCTTGTCACTGCAGTAGCAGTCCAGCATGTTGAAGTGGTAGCCGAAGCGCAGGCTCATGTTGACATACTCCCTGCCGGCCAGGGCCACGTTGGTGCCGGCCAGCTCCTGCCCGCCGCCGGTGAGATCCGTGGCCCTGGTCATGGCGGACATCAAGTCGCCGCCGCTCAGGGCCACGCTCTCATTCTGCCAGACCCCTGGAAAGAGCATGCCGCTAAGCACCGCCCGCAAGGGTATCGAGCCGATCTGCTCGACATCCACCTTCTTGCCCCCGGCCCCGGCCTGTAAACCGCCGCCGAGATCGATCAGCAGCAGTTGGACCGGGATGGGCAGATTCAGTCGGTGCAGGGGGGTCCTGCCGCCGAAAATCCTGGCCAGGCCGCGGCTCTGCCCTTCGGCAAACTCCACCAGGGCCTGCACCGCTTTCTCGTGCAGAAAACGGACGAGATCGTGCACGGTCTGGCATTTTTCCGGGGAAAACTCCTGCTCCAGGGGATTGACCAGATTAAGCGGCGCGATATGGCGCATGATGTATTTCTGCCGCCGGAACTCATAGAGTTCCCGAAGTTTGGCCGCGCCCTGCCGCTCCTCCCGCAGGAGATTCTGCACGATCCCCTCGTAGATGACAAATTCGCTGCCCTCCCCGGCGCGCAGGGTGATCTCCTGGCCATGCTGCAGCACGGAGGTGGCCTGGCCGGTGTTGACCACGGTGGGGATGTTGAACTCGCGGCAGATGGAGGCCATGTGGCTGGTGGGCACCCCCACATCGGTGATGATGGCGTTCAGGAAAGGGATGGCCCTCACGAAATGGGGAGAGTCGTGCCTCGCCACCAGCACGCCGCCCTTGGGAATCTTTTCCAGTTCGTCAAGTTGATGCAGGATAAAGACCTTGCCCGCCGTGGTGCCCCGCTGCACTACCACGCCCTGATCACGGAGCAGCACCGGATAATCGCCGATGGCGGCTACCTGCTCCAAGGCCGGTGCCTCCTCCGTGGGTTCATCCATGCGCAGGGCCCTGGTCTGCAGCAGATAAATACGGCCGCTGTTGTCCATGGCCCATTCGATATCCTGGGGCGACTTGAAATGCTCCTCGATGGCCATGGCCTGTTTGGCCAGTTCCAGCACCTGCCCTTCGCTGAGACAGGCAAGTGCCCGCTGCTCCGCCGGAGTCTCGACTATCTCGATGCCTTTGCCACCGAGATTAACTACCATCTTCTCCTTGCCGCCGATGCGCTGGGCAACCACATGCAGCTCTTCCCCCTTGGCCACCGTATACAGATCGGCATCGGTCAGGCCGTCCACCACGCCCTTGCCCAGACCCCAGGCGGCGCTGATCGCCATTTTAGTCCGGTCCTTGCCCGCCGCGGCCGTATAGATCACGCCGCTGGCCCTGGCATTGATCATGGCCACGCAGCCCACGGCCATCTTGAGTTTCCCCGGATCAAAGCCCAGCTGGCGCTGGTAGCTGATGGCGTTGGCCTGAAACAGGCTGGCCACCACCTGCCTGTAGGCATCCTGCACCGCCTCGATGGTGCAGGGCACGTTGAGCACCGTCTCGAACTGGCCGGCAAAGGACAAATCGCCGTCTTCTTCTTCGGCGCTGCTGCGTACCGCGAGCGTCGCCTCCCCCTCAAGCCGGGGCTCGATCGTTTCCAGGGCCGTGGCCAGGGATGCGGTAAAATCCTCGGGAAAGCCGCCGGCAAGAATGGCAGCGCGCAGCCCGGCCAGGGCGGCGTCATCAGCCGCGCCAAGCCCGGTCAGCCGCTCTTCCAGGCCGTTGTGCCGGAGAAAGGCGCTAAAGGCGGCAGTGGTGATGGCAAAGGCCTCGGGCACCGGAAGCTCCAGGCTGTTGCCCAGCTCGGCCAGATGGTAATTCTTGCCCCCCACCTCTTCGGCCATGTCCCAGGTGATGTCCGGATAAAAAACCACCAATCGGCTGGAAACGGGTTCGTCGCTGGTCAGCATCCGCTGCACCAGGCCGTCTATGCGGGCCAGGGTTTCCTTGAGCTCGAGAAACCGGTGATCAGTGAGGTGGTCGAAATGGCGCAGCGAATCGGAGATCGCCGCGACCAGTTCGGCGTAGGCGCTGCGGGTGTAATTGACGTCAAACAGGTAATCGCCGCCGAGCTTTTCCCCCATCTCGGTCATGGCTTCCAGGGTGCGGTTGTTGCCGTCAACCACTGCCTGGAAGGCATGGAACCGTTCTGCCAGTTCGGGAGTAGTTCCGTGCTCCCGGCCGACCATCCCCTTGAACCACTTTATCAATGAGCTTGCCATGTCAATATCAGTAATCCTCGTCGTAAACCATGATAATGCCGCTGAGCAGCAGCGGCGCCTCCAGCAGTAGGTAATAGCGGGCGCCCACCAGGCGTAGAAAGAGCAGAGCGATGGTGATGAAGGCCAGGCCGGTGCGGATGAACGCCAGGCCGGTACGACTCTTGGCCAGCAGGGTGCGGTAATGGGCAAACAGGGAGCGCCGCCCGGCCAGATAGGTGCGGACCTTGGCCAGGGGCGTGCGGCTGGCAGTGGCCGGAAAACCGGGGTTGAGATCCTGGTTGTGTTCGATGATGCGGATGAGATCTTCGGGCAGGGTGACCTGAAACTCCACCTCCGCCACACCCAGGGTTTTGCGGACCATTTCAGCCAGAGCCGGACCGGGATCGGTGGCGATCACCGTGGCCCGGCCGTCGCGGACTTCGCGGGGGAACCAACCCTCCTCCCGGAGCTTTGTCATGTCCAGCTTCCACAGCAGAAGCTGGGGACCGGTCAACGATTCCTGATACTCCACGCACGGGCAGCCATATTGCTCACTGAGAGCCCTCAGCGTCTGCCATTTCTCTAAACCTGTCGTCATTTCTTTCTTCATGGATGATAGGTGATAAGAAATCACTTTTCAAAGGAAGAGTCAGAGGAAAAGGAGGCAGAACATGCAATCCCCCTTCCCTCTCTGCGCCTGCAGAATGCTCCTGAACTTCCTGTCTCCGGACATCCATCCGGAAGAGCGAAATTTATCCCCCTTACCTGGCCGCCACACCTGTTACACCATTCATCGGCGACACTTCCTATCCAAAAAACCTAACAAAAATTGTTACTTTTTTTGCCTAAGATTGATGAACTCGTAAAAAGTCCCAAAAACGTTTTTTTTGCGTCGTAACTCATTGAGTTAGTGTCATCATTTTTTGAAATTTTGACTTTTTACGAGACCATCAAGATTGTCAATGACAAAGAAATCTCTCGTCGTCACGCGCAGATATCCGCTTAAATTTTTTTACAGCAAATTGCTTACAGAGGGGTGCCCGGGGAGTTCAGGCAGGAATGTGGTTAATTTTGAACGCCGCTTTTCGGCTCAACAGGCAAGGTGATGGTAAAGGTCAGCCCTTCGCCCCACGGGTTATTTGCCACGGCAATGCTGCCGCCGCCATGCTGCTCGATCAGCCTTTTGGTGATGGCCAGACCCAGGCCGGTCCCTTGCGGTTTGGTGGTATAAAACGGGTTAAATATTTTCTCCAGCAGTTTGCCGTCAATTCCTTTGCCGTTATCAGCAATGGAGATTTGCACGAACCCGTCCGGAGATTGCCTGGTGCGGATGGTTATCACCCCTTGTCGGCCGGTAATTGAGGCGGTGGCATCAACGGCATTTAATATCAGGTTCAGAAAAACCTGCTGTAGCTGACCCGGGTCAGCAACGATATGGGGAATGTCGGAACCGAAATCTTTGACGAATTCGATTTTCCTGTCCTGCTCCTTTCCTTTGTTTCTCGGGGTTTGCAGGGCATACCTGGCGGATTTGAGGGTTGCTTCCAATACCTGGTTGACATCCAGAGAAACCATTTCCGGTTTCGGGGGACGGGCATAGTTGAGCAGGCCTTTGAGCAGGGCGGTGATTCTGTCAATTTCATTAATGACCCGGTGCAGAACCTCCTTGTCCTCCCCATCAAGAGGGGAATCCTGCATAAGCACCTCCATGGACACCTTGATCCCTGCCATGGGGTTTTTTATTTCATGTGCCATGCCGGCTGCAAGTTCGCCCACCACGGCCAGACGTTCCGTCTCCTGTAATTTATTATATTGCTCCTGCAGGGAATCAGCCATCTCATTGAACGACTCGGCCAGCTCGCAGAACTCGTCATTTAATTTCCCCTCTATACGGTACTGCAGTTTGCCTGATTTGATTTTCCGGGTTGCGCCCAGAAGCGCCGCAACGGGCGAGGTAATACTTTTGATGAAATAGAGTGAGATGACAATGCCCAGCAAAAAGGCAAAAGCAAGGGTCATTGTTAATATTTTTTTGGAGTCAGCCACCTCGTCCATTGCCGCTGTGGTTTTTTTTCGCAAGGCGTCATTGGCGGTCATGGCCATCCACTGCGACTTTTCAATGATCCTGTCCCCGATATCAGCAGCAAAGGCCTGCAGTCTCTTGATCCGTTGACTGTCCGCCGTGGAGGTAATGAAATAACTGAGGGCCTCCTGGTACTGTTCCGTCAGCTCCTGCAAATGGATGATTTCATTTTCCACCGGCGGATCATGATGGCAATCCGTGCATGTTTGCGCCCTGGACCGGAGCTTAAGAACATTATCCACAATGATGTCCAGTTCCTTGCCGAACGATGTTCCGGTGGTATACAGATTTGACTGCACCGTCTGGACGTTGATGACCAGATCCTGCCGGATAACCTCCACCTTGTGCAGCAACAGCAGGGCGGTCAGATTGGCGGTTGTTTTGTTGATAATGTGCAGAGTGATGACGATGCCGGCAAGAAACAACAGAAATAACAGGAGAAAGGAAATGATAATTTTTTTCTTCATCAGTTATTTTTCCGTGTTTCCCATGGCTGTCCGGGCTTCCTGCTCCATCTCTTCTATACCGATAAAGTCCGCTTTGCGGGACTTGACGAACCCCAGCGCCTTAAACCGCTCAAGCACCTTCCTGCCCTCAGAGGTTTTGTCCATATGGAGCAGAACCTCAGCCAGCTTTTCCCGTAAATCCCGGTCAATTTCATTTCTTATGCAGAGGGTGATTTCCGGGACTTTCGGAGACCGGGCAATGATATCCAGCTCCTGGGCAATGGATGGGTCATTGGCAACCAGTCTGTTGAATACCGTATTTTTAGCCGCACCGATATCGGCCCGCCCGTCGAGTACCGCAAAAATTGCTGATACGTGGCTGCCGGAAAAATAAAACCGATTGAAAAACTCATTAATATCCGTAACGCCGTGCCGCTCCAGATATGCCAGGGGGAAAAGATACCCTTCCATTGTTGCCGGGTCGACAAAGACGATACTTTTTCCCCGCATATCCTTGACGTCGCGTATGCCGCTGTCTTTGCGCACAAAGATATATCCCTGTGAAGTTGACTCCCCGTTGGGATTCACCGGATTGACCACAGGTTCCAACTGCAACTCATTGATGCCCATGGTGGCAGTATAGGAGGTGAGAAAGGCTCCATCCAGCCTGAGGGATTTAAACCGTTTGATCACTTCACCATAACGGCTCATAATGGTAAGTTTTACTTCCACGCCAAGCTGTTCGGACAGATAGCCGGCCAGATAACGATACCGTTCCATCTGGTCAAAAATGTTGTGCTCAGGTTCGATGCCGATCAACAGTTCCTCTGTTTGTGCGGGTGCGGCTACAGGCATGGCTGCTGTGGTGACAAGACATATGAGCAGGCAGAGGATAAGCCTCAAGGTGCGCCCAGGCCGATTCATTCAATCACCTTTGTCGCTTCAATCAGCAGATGGATGGGAAAAGAGATGTCAAGATGCCGGGCCTCCACCAGATTGAACACCAGCTCCGTATCCCGGAAGGTATAGGCGGTAATATTTGCGGGCTTTTCGCCAAGCAGAATTTGCGCTGCCATTTCCGCAGCCATTTCTCCCTGCTGATGCGGGGGTTGAAACAGGGTCATCAACACCCCTGCTTCCGGAAAGTCCGGAAAAATATCCCCTGTGGGAATCTTTTCCTTGCGCAGAATCGACATGATATCTTCGAGCCACAAATGGGCGAGAGAACTCCCGGTAATAAAGACGGCATCCGGCTTTTTTGTCTTCAGCTTATCCAGATCAGCCCGTGACCGGATATCAATCTTCACCGCCTTCATGTTCTGCTGCTCAGCCACAGCCTTCATTGTTTCGTATTGACGCATGGAATCTTCTTCAATACCGCTGCAGACGATACCAAGGGTATTGACTGTTTTGAGACGTTTGAAATATCTGATAATGCTTGACAGGGGCACCTTGAAACCGCAACCTGTCACATTCTTACTGACAATACCCGCCTGATCAGGTTCATACAACCCGGCATAGACCAGGGGGATGCGGCTTTTTTCGTGGATAACCGCCTGGGTGGCCGGTGAACCATAGGTCACGATGAGGTCCACGTCAAAAGCGATGAGCTTTCGGGCGGCATTACTCCAGGATATGGAGTCCGGGAAAGGTCTCTGCAGGATAATCTCGATTTTTTCAACACCGGCAAATCTTCGGTTGAGCTCGGCGACAAAGGCATCCTGCATTGCCCCATAATAAGGGACATCGCCGGTCATGATAACGCCGATTCGTTTTTCCGCATGCAGTTCCGGTGCAAGGCTGATGACGAAGAGAAAGGTAAGCAGTGTTCTCAGTAACAGACGCAATGCCTTCACTTTAAAAATACCTTTTTATACTAAAGGTAGTAGTAAATACGTTGCCGTCCAACTGGTCGTACTCCCTGTCATTATAGATATCCATGTAGGATCTGAGCCTGACTTCCCAGTCCTTGGAAAGCCTTTTGGCAATCTCAAGTGAACAGATGGTTTCCGATGCCTTTAAGGCGGAAAACGAAGAAAGAGAAAACGGCGCTCCCCCCACCACATCATCATATCCGGCTTTGCCCTCGGTGACGGTGTAGGTCAGATCGGCGGTGACGGTAAGATCCTTTCGCGGCAGGTAAAAGAGCGCCAAGGAAAAGGAGCTGGCTTCATCGGTATAGGGGACATTGACGTCAAGATAAGGCAGGTCACCGGCGCCCGCCATGAGCCATTTCCCGTAGGCCAGATCCTGTTCCACATCCCAACGCTGATAGAACCAGCTTGCCGTCAGGGATACCTTGGGCGAAAGTTCCGTTGTCAGGCTGGCGAGAAACTGGTCATGCCGGCCGTCTCTTTCGCCGATCTCAAGCAGCAGAGCAGGATCGCTGTTGAGGTAATTCAGGGAATTACGCTCTGTCAGGGCGAGGATGTATTCCAGATAGACGTTGAGCCAGGGAACCGGCATATAGGTGGTTGTCAAGCGCAGCTTGTTGGAGCTGTCCGGGGTGCTGTTATAGGCCGGCCGGCTGTAATTCTTATATTCATAGCTTGCCTTGACCTTGACCTTGTCCAGGGGTTTGGCATTTGCCGTGAAATTAATGGTGTGGATATTACTCTGCCCGGGCAGCACCACCCATTCACCCACATCTTTTCGATCGAGATGGGAAAACTCATAGGATGCCAAGAGAGAAAGGAGATTTCCCGGCCGGTAGCGGGATGACAGGGAAAAAACGTCCTTATCATAGGAAACGCCCTGCCTGACCGGATAATTCAAGGTGTTGCTCAGCCCGGTGAGAGTCACGGTATCGGGAGTGTTCAGGTCCACATCCGTGTGCCTGTACTTGAAAAAGAGGCCGACGAGCGGGTCGGGTATCCAGCTGAAATCAAAGGCGCCCTTCCAGGTAGTGGATTCTATCCGGCTGTAGTTGTTTTTCTGGTACAGATTACTGACGGTGGCAGCAGTAACAATGCCGCCGGTATAGGATGAATGCATCTTCATGGAATGGGCCGATGATTCGGTTTCGGGAACAACATTGTGGGGATAAATGTCGGCGGGCCTATCGCCGGAGGCAGGATAAGGATCATAGAGAATATCGTTGCTGTCCGGATTAAACTTGGCCTGATCAAAGGCGTATTCAACCTCCACCGGCCCGAGATGGCTGTTGGTGCCGAGCTTTAAGGCATTCGAACTCCAGTCAACGTCCCGTGCCTCGGATACCTTGTGGGTATCATTAAAATCTCCCAGCAAAAACCTCTGCTCCTCCCTGCCCTTCCGCTCAATATGACGATGGTTTAAAAAGGTGTGAAACGGAAAATCCGGAGCCTTCAGCCTCAGCGACAGCAGATTGCTGACAAAGTCGACATAATAATCATCCCCCGGATTGCGGTCGGAGTAGACAAGATCGGGAGGTTCCCCGGCATACTGGTAATTAAAATGTTCAAGATTGTGATGTACACCCACCAGAATGTCGCGGAACAAAACCAGATCCTTATAGGCAAAACCCGCATCCGTATAAAAATCATAATTACTGAGAAACTCGGCATTCATGTGATAGCGATAGGGAAGCGGGCAGGACAGCAAATCCAGCCCAAAGGTGACGGATGAATGGGGATAAATATATTCCGCCGCTTTCAATGAATCATCGTTGGATACCCATCTGTATCCCAGATAAAAGTCACCCTCTGTCTCATAATAGACATCAGGCTCCTGCAGTTCGTGATTGACAGCAACACCGGAAGCCGGCAGCGCCTCACCATCCGCCGCCATACTCAAGGTAACATTGCAGCAGAGAGCAAGCCCGATAACAGAGACAGGCAAGATACAATGTATTTTTTTGCATCTCATTGGGTAAACCTCCCCCCGCCGGAGGTTGAGGGAACATCAGAGCCGTGGATCGCGGAGTGGCAGTCCGTGCAGCGCGTATAAAAAGCCCTGGCCCGCTCGGCGGAAATACTGCCGCCGGCCTCCGTGTTTATCCTGTGTCCCTCGTGGCACTGGAGGCACAAAAAAGGCTCCCGCGCATTCAGCAGCCTGCTGTTAACCGAACCATGGGGGCTGTGGCAGTTGAGACAGTTCTCCGCCACATCGGCATGCTGGTAAAGGAATGGCCCCCTCTTGTCAGGATGGCACTGGACACAGGTCTCCTTGACGCTGTCCTGCAGCAGACTGTGGTCGGCGAATCCTCCATGGGGGTTGTGGCAGTCGACACAGAATACCCGCCCCTCCTTGAGGGGATGATGGCTGGGCAGGGAAAACTGGGCCTGGGCGGATTGATGGCAGGAAAAACAGAGTTTGCCCGAGGCCAGCGGGGTGACTTTTAAATCAGGCCCGGCGTGAATATCATGGCAGGGAAAACAGGATACTTCATTGAGGGCGTGGAGTCCTGCGTTCCAGTTATGCAGATTAAAGGTTGCATTGACAGTATGACATTTGAGGCAGATGAGCGACTGGGCCGTGGCGGGAAGGTTTTTCAAGTCGATCAGCGTCTTGAAATCACAGGCGGTCTTGATGCCCTGCTTGGCGTTTGACTCAACCAGTTCTTTGGTCAAACCCTGGATGGCCAGGCTGCCGGGGCCATGGCAGGATTCACAATCCACCAGGGGCATGCCGGATTCCTTTTTCAGCTGAGCGCCCATGGTGCTGGCGTCAAAGAACAGCTTCAGCCTGTCATGCTCATGACAGGCGGCAAGACAGTTCCTGGTGCCCACGTAATCAGCATAGAGGTTGCCGACAATCATCTTTTCATATTCACGGACCGGCAGAATCGGCTTTGATTCTTTTAAACCGCTGCACCCGCTGATGAATGCCAGTATTACCATCATGATCAGGCATGATTTGTTCAGATCATGTTCCCCTGTTGACATATCTGCCTCCTGATGCCTTTTTTTCTAAAAAAACAGCTTGTGCACAAGAGAATACCTTGTCCGTCAAAGGCATCCAAGTTGTGATGGCGAGGGTGATAAGAAATTATTTTTCAGAGCTGACATTTTTTTTTGGCAATCCGACCGTATCTCACTCTGTTTTTACATTTTTGTTTCCTCTCCTGCTTTTTCCCCTATCATATCGGGCTATCCTTTGTAAATATTTCTATCAAAAAAAAGGGGCTATAGCAAGAAAGAGTATAGAGGGTAAGTCGTCTTTTGACTTTTGGGCGCCTTGAAAAATGAGGCAACCAGGCGGGGACCGAGGGAGGAGCCGGCGGAAGAGTCTTGTTGCGCGGTGAGCAGGCACCGCAACAAGTGGCAACGCCTGCTGGGAGGGGATCGGACTTAGCCGGCATGTATAGCTCTATCCCTTGGCAATAAAGGGGAATGCCGGCAACGAAATTTTCTTCAGGAAAAGTTCGAGCGCATGAAAAAAGACATCAAGGGCGCAAGAGTTCTACAGGAGACATTCACCCCGGACGACATAACCTTCAGCAAGGCGCAAATACAGCTATGAACGGAAAGTGTCCAGCCGGAAAAGACCCAAAACGAAAGCCAGGGCAATAGCATCAGCCGACAAACTGAGGAAAAGTTTTGTCGGCTTAAGCCTTAAAGTAATCACCCCGGCCCGGATTGCGGCTGCTCATTCCAGTTTGCAATCAAGATGGGACGTTCATGTCATTCCCGCCCCCATATGCATGGGGAGGAATCCAGGGAAAAAACCGATGGCTTCCGGGTCGGGCTTCGCTTGCCCGGAATGACCATGATTGCATATTCGAATCAGCAGAAACGCTAAGCTGCTGGTCGCATCGAAGGTCTTGACTGATAAACCTTCGGTTACTTGAGTGAATCAGTAAATTTGCTGCCGGCCTTGAATTTCACAGCTTTCTTGGCAGGAATCTTGATTTTCTTGCCGGTCTGCGGATTGCGACCCTCGCGGGCGGCGCGTTCAGCAACTGAAAATGTACCGAAGCCAATCAATGTCACCTTATCACCTGCTGCCACGGCATCCTCGATTACACCCAGGATACTGTTCAATGCCGTCTCGGCTGCTGCTTTGCTCAAATCACAATCCTTGGCCACTTTTTCTACCAGCTCACCCTTATTCATGCTTTCTCCTGTTTGAATTCTGTTGATATCTCAAGTTGAATGTTGCTTTTATGCTTTGATAGCAGAACTTTTCCTACCTTGCAAGATTATTCATCATCAGGGCCATGAGTCATTTTTATGAATTGACTGGTCCAGCCGGGAATTTTGTCATAGCGGAACCTGACATCTTCAGCTCAAATCCACCTCGACGTGGTGCTCCCGGCGATCGTCCACCAGGGGGATCATGCCTTGAAGCCCATCTGGGCCGGCTTCTTTTACCAGGGCACCGTCCACCGTTACCCGGGTCACATGCTTCGACTTTTCACCAACGCAAGGCATTACCGTAAATAACGGAGGTGGCCAGACGCCCATAGAGCTGGGCATCGGCTTCGGTTGCGCCCAGGTTACGCAGCACCTCCTGACTTTGAAACCATGCCAGTTCAACGGCCCGCTCAATGAAGTGCCGGTCACAATACTTGTCAAGCACAGTCAATGCCGCCTTGCGCGTGTCCGCGACACCGGAGATGATCTGCACAATGGCCGATTCGTCAGGTGACAAGCTGATGGTGCGACGGATCGCCACGATGGGATCGAGCACCGAACCATCCGAGTTCGACAATGTCATGGTGAGGGGAGTTGGAGAGAATGGCTCCCCGATGCCCGATTATGTATTTCGTGCATACCTGGTTAAGAATTTATCCAGATGATTGGCAAAAGATTGCCGGTCACTTTGGCTTAATGCCGGCGGACCGCCTGTTTCTACTCCGCTGGCCCGCAGAGTATTCATAAAATCTCTCATATTCAGACGAGATCGGATATTGTCCTCTGAATAGAGCTCACCCCGGGGGTTGAGAGCGTGACCTCCCTTTTCAATCACTTCCGCCGCCAAAGGGATATCGCCTGTGATGACAAGATCACCGACGCTCAGCCTTTTAACGATCTCATTGTCAGCGACATCAAAACCTGATGCTACTTTAAGCATGGTTATGCAGCGAGACCGCGGTATGTAGATAGGTTGATTAGCTACCAGCGTCATCTCCACCCCGGTCCGCTCCGCCGCTTTAAACAAAATATCCTTGATCACCACGGGGCATGCATCTGCGTCTACCCATATTTTCATTTCATGCCCCTTCTGTTATAATGTCAGGCAACCCGATCTCTGCAGAATTTACTTTGACACCAGGATTGCGGTTCGAGAAGAGTGTCTAAAGTACTTGAAATTGCGGTACTTTCTAATCAGATAACTCCTTTAATTTTAGGCACTCAAACTGGTAACAGGCCAGAATCCGGAGTAGTGGCATAACTTATTAAAATTACGTCACGACATCAGGAGTTCTGAATGTATTGTTAAGACAGACAGTTCAGCGACTATCTCCCCTCAGCGCATTCCTTGCAGCCCTATCCACCAGGGTGAAAAGCCGATCAATATCATCTTTTTGATTCGATTTCTTATGTCCGCGCACTTTAACCAGTTCACAATCCAACTGATCGGTCATTCTATAAAACTCCTGATACAGTTCATAATTATTGAAGCGCTTATTTTTCCTTGAACGATAATCATTTTGCTCAAAGCGATCACGTCTTCCCTCTAGTCCCATGATGTTTTGCGAATCCGTATAGACTATCACCTTTCTTCCCAATGCCTGAATATCGCCGATTGCCCATAATAAAGTCTGCAGTTCCAGTTTCGTTGAAGACGTCTGTTCAAATCGCCTCACTTGCACGCGCATCCCCAACAATTCCAATGAAAGCCCACGTTCAGACACCGCGAGGTAAGCACCATAGCCAATCTTTGCCTGAGTATTGACACTTCCATCCATAAACAGCAGCAATTCATCCATAAAAATATTAGGGTATTTCACAAAACGTTTAAATTCAACTGTCCGGATCAGTATCCAACCGGGCAGGACAATTCCTGGGAAAAGGCCGGAAAGACATGGAACAACAAGGCTCTAACAGCTACTGCTCATAAACATGCAATAAGTGTATGCTATTTACTGCAAACAGGCAAATCATACGATGATAACTTTTTTGCCGCCCAAGAGATCTTCCGAGAACCGATAGAACATGATGGATTTTGCCCTTAATTCAGTTTAAGGTGGAAGTATCTAAAGAAAAATCATCATTTTTCTGCTATCGAAATGTCACGACAAGATCCTCATAGTTTGAGACCGCAATGGTACCGTTAACCAGAAAAGAAAAAACAGGCAGAATTCTGGCAATCGCCCTGATGGTGATTTGTATCACCATCCTTCATTATCGTTCCGATCATTTCAATATTTCCAGCCATGTCCTTTTTCGCGAACTCTACTTTCTGCCGATTATCCTCGCCGGA
>JAHILF010000012.1 GCA_018897105.1 Pseudomonadota bacterium | reverse complement strand
TAAGAAAAACTGACTACACTCGTCGTCACCCCGGCGAAGGCCGGGGTCCAGAATTGTCGTAACTACCTGGATTCCGGCCTTCGCCGGAATGACGAACCTGGGCTCAGGCAACCGGCGAAAAGGCTTAAGTTAACGGCATTGATCTGGGAATATCAAAAAGTCAAGCCTGAACGGTGGTGAACTATAACTCTTGGTGTGCTAAAGTGTGTTAGGCAAAGGAATAAAACTCAACCAGAAACCGTTCTTAATACGGGAGCTGGTTACCTAAGGGTTAACTAAGTGAGAGAGGCAATGAAAAGCAGCTTGAAAAAATGGGCGAGAGGCCAGTCTTCACTAAAAAAACTCAAACAAGCTTAGGGACTCGGAAAATGCCAAAATACCATAACGCATCCCGTCTTCAGGCCATCTTTGGCTGCGCCTCAATCGCAAAATCCTCGCCGGAGCACTGCTACGCCTGCGGTTTTGCTCAATCGGTGCAACCAAATCTTACCCAAATCCGGGCGCGATCCAGGTAAATTAACATTTTCCGAGTCCCTAAGAGTTCCGTAGCTTGAGATTTGAGTCAGGTTTCATGTCGTAAGTGCTATGCATAATTAACCCCACCTGTTATTTATGTTAGCAAATCAGCGCCAAAGGTCAAGCTGCAGTATCTGGATGAATTATTTTTACTGCTGACGGCTCAAGAAACCCCTTTTTTTGCGATAAAAGGTTGCTCCGATTGGTGCTCGATTTGAAAAGATCCGGGATCCGACGGAATCGAAAGTGTCTTATTTTTGGTTTTACAGTCTTTGCTTATATAATTTGTTTGGCAATAAGACCATGGGGATGGAGTCGAAGGAATTCCGTCATTTTGATTGATTCCTCGAAGGGTTTCAGCTATCTTTCCGCTATAAATGGGGACGACGTGCCTGCCAGCTGGGACCAGGCCGGTTCACCAGAAAGAAAACGATTGCTTGTAACCTGTAATCAGGTTCTTGCAATCAGGCGTGAGGAATGGACGATGACCGTGGAATTCTTGTTGAAAGGAGGTATCCTCACTTGGCCCATACTGTTCTGTTCCATTGCCGCCTGGACTATTTTTTTTGAACGTTTCCTCTGCTATCGGGCCACCGCCAAGATCCACCCCCAGTTGATCAACGCGATCTATCAACTGGTGGGCTGTGGCAAATTTGAGGAGGCCCGCGCCAAGCTCCAGGTCAGAGATCGGGATGAGGCCCGCAAGTCCCCGCCGGCCGAACGCATCCTGCGCGAAGGCCTCGCCGTAGACCCGACTGACCGTGAGTCCCTGGAACTGGTCCTTTCCCACAGCGTCAACCGGGAGCTGAAGCTCCTGGAGCGTCATCTCGGCACCATGGCCACCCTGGGCAACATTGCCCCGCTGCTTGGCCTGCTCGGCACTGTTTTCGGCATGATCAAGGCCTTTATGGCCGTCCAGGAACTGGGCGGCCGGGTCAATGCCTCGGTCCTGGCCGGCGGCATCTGGGAGGCCCTGCTGACCACCGCCTATGGTCTGGTTGTCGCCATCCCCATCGTCTTTTCCCACAATTATCTGGAAAACCGTTTGCAGGAGCTGCAGGCCATGCACGAAGAGGTGGCGATTTTCCTGGTCAAGGCCTGGCTCGCCTCCCGGTCGGAGTGATCCATGTTCACCTTTTCCAGACGCTCCCGACCCCAGGTTTCCGTTCCCCTGACCTCCCTCATTGATGTGGTCTTTCTGCTGCTCGTCTATTTTCTGCTGACCAGCAATTTCGTCACCCAGGAGGCCTTTGATATCCGCCTGCCCCAAGTGGACACGGAGACGCCTGCCGCCGAACAGCTGGTAGTGATCACTCTTGACCGCCAGGGCAATTTTTACATCGGCGACATACGGGTGGATGAACGGCTGCTGGCCCAGCAGGTACGGCGCGGACTGGCCGCCGCGGACAGTCAGGATGTGGTGATCAAGGCCGACCGGGATGTCCGCTATGACCGGGTGATAGCTGCCATGGATATTGCCAAAGAGAACGGGGCCAGTCGCCTGCACCTGGCCATTGAACATAAATGAGGGGCAATTGCGTGAGCAATGTGACGCCGCTTCGCTGCTATGAAAGTTTTTGGGGCAGGTTGATGTTTCGCTGCGACAAGAACTTTACTATACACATGCCGAAATGACGACCGGCATTAATCCATTAATATGCAGATCCCAATCTGTTCTGACATAGAAGGTCATTTCATGTCCCGCCGGCAACCAGCGAAAAAATGTTATTCCTGAGCAAACTCAAATTACGCGGCAAACTGCTGGTCATGGTGTTGCCACTGGTTCTTGTCCCTATCCTTATTGTCGGCATGGTTGTGGGCTATATCGCCAATCAGCAGGCCTATCTGGGCATTACGAAAACGAGCAAGGATGATCTGGAACATATGACCAGCTTCAGCCTTGATCTCCTGCAGGGCCATTATCAGCAATATCAGGTTTATAAGCAGGACAAACTGACTACCGTGCGCAACAACCTGGCCACCCTGGTCAATCTTGCCTATGACCTGGTTGCGGCCCTGGAACAGCAACATGTCGCCTCCGGACTCACTCGTCAGGAGGCCAAGGCCAGGGCCAATCACGCCTTGAAAGATGTGCTCGTGGGAGAAACCGGCTACATCTATGCCATGACCACTGCGGGAGACCTTGTGGTGCACAAGGCCGCGGAGGGCACCAATATCATGGATGCCAGGGATGAGCGGGGCCGTTACTTTATCAGAGAGATGTGCCGACAGGCGCCGGCCGCCCAGCCGGGTGAAATCCTCTATATCTCCTACCCTTGGCGCAATCCTGTTCTTGGCGACGAGCATGAACGTCAGAAAATCGTGGCCTATCGTTATTTCCCGGCCTGGGACTGGATCATTGGCGTGGGCAGTTATCTCGACGAGACGTACGAGGATCTCGCCTTTGAAAATGAGGCATTTGCGGAGCTCAAGCAGCAGATCAAGGCCAAAAGGGTGGGGGACGCCGGTTACATCTATGTGATTGACACCAAAGGAAATTTGAAGATCCATCCCTTTCGCGAGGGAGACAATATTTATGATACCCGTGATGAAGACGGTCGCTATTTTATCCGGGAAATGTGTACGAAAAAGCAGGGCTGGATTCGGTATCCCTGGCGCAACGAGGGGGAGAAGGCGGCACGGATGAAGATTGTGCGCTATGCCTATTTTGAGCCCTGGGGGTGGATTGTCGCGGTTGGCTCCTATGAAGACGAGTTTTACGGACCGGCCAATCTCATCAAGCATAAAATCTTCTGGAGCGTGGGGCTGCTTGTTCTTCTTGTCGGCGTCGGCGCAAGTCTTTCCGGCTATTATGCGGCCAAGGTGTTTACCGCCCCCATCCATGAAATGATTTCCGTCATGCGTCAGATAAAAAAGGGACGGATGGATAAAAGGGTGCGGGTGCAGGGTAATGATGAACTCGCCGAACTTGCGGAAACATTTAATGCCATGAGCGAAAAGCTGAAGGAGAACAAGGAGATTGAGTGTAATCTGGCACAGCAGGGAAGAATATCCTCCCTTGGGGTGCTTTCTTCTTCGGTGGCCCATGAGATCAATAATCCTCTCGGGGTCATTCAGGGTTATGTCGGTTATCTTGAGGGCAAAATAGACAAACTCGACCCGCATCACCAGATTGTCCAGGAGATAAAGCAGGAGAACAGGCGCTGCATGAAGATTGTCAACAATCTCTTAAGCTACACCCGCACCCCCTTGCCTGAACCCCGGCAAACCGATCTCAATGAATTGCTGGGTCAGGTAGTGGGGCTCATTGCCGGTCACCAGGAGTTGCAGAATGTGGTGGTGGAAAGTGATTTTGCCCCTGATCTGCCCTTTATTATGGTGGATGCGGATCAGATCCGGCAGGTGGTGATCAACCTGCTGATGAATGCCGGCAAGGCCATGGGAGAAAGCGGCAGGGTCAAACTCAGTACGGCTTTGGTTGCGGATGAACAGGTGCAGATCGTCTGTGAGGATTCCGGTCCCGGGATCAATGCGGCTGATCTTGTCCATGTCTTTGAACCGTTTTTTACCACCAAGCCGAGGGGCACCGGACTGGGCCTTGCCATCAGCAGGCAGATCATCGAGGCCCATCACGGCAGCATTACCATGGAAAGCAGGGTCGGCGAGGGAACAAAGGTCATTATCATCCTGCCGCAAATTTATAGGGAATTCTAAGTGAAGAAAGACAGGCGCATCCTGGTCATTGACGATGAGCAGGCCTTTTGCCGCATGCTCGATCTTGTTCTCAAGGATAACGGGTACCAGGTCCGTATTGAGACAAATTCCGCCCGGGCGGTGGAACAGTTCCAGGCGGGGAGTGCTGATCTGGTCATAACGGACGTGAAGATGCCGGTGCTTGATGGTTTGGGGGTCCTGCGCGGTATTAAGGCAAAGGACGCCGCTGTCCCGGTACTCATGATGACAGCCCATGCCACGGTTGACATGTCAATCAGGGCCTTGCGGGACGGCGCCTTTGACATGCTGATCAAACCCTTTGAGCCTGATGAGCTGCTGCACCGGGTGGCCAATGCCTTAAAGCAGAGCGATCTCATCGAGGAGAACAAAGAGCTCAGACAAGAGCTTGCCCAGGGGCAGTTCCCTGACATCATCGGTCAGGACAAGGAATTACGCGCTGTCCTTGATACGGCCCATAAGCTTGCCCAGCGGGATATTTCCGTGCTCATCTCCGGTGAATCCGGCACGGGAAAAGAATTGGTGGCTCGTGCCATTCACGAGCATTCGCGCCGCCAAGGCCAGCGCTTTGTGGCCATCAACTGCGGTGCCCTGCCGGAAACCCTTTTGGAAAGTGAACTTTTCGGGCACCGCAAAGGGGCCTTTACCGGGGCCGATCAGGAGAAAAAAGGCTTACTTGAGACGGCGGACCAGGGCACCCTGCTGCTTGACGAAGTGGGCAACCTGCCCATCCGGGTCCAGAAGACCCTGCTCCGGTTTCTGCAGGAAAGGGAATTCTACCGGGTGGGGGAGAGTCAACCCACCCGAGTTGACGTGCGCATTCTCTCGGCAACCAACGCGGATTTAAAAGATCAGATGGAACAGGGCAGGTTTCGCGAAGACCTCTATTTCCGGCTGGCCATGGTTAATCTGCACCTGCCGGCCCTGCGGCAGCGGCGAACCGATATCCCCCTGCTGGCCCAGCATTTTATCGAGGCACAGAACGACCGGTTTACTTCAAAGGTGCGGGGTATTGCACCACAGGCCATGGAAATACTGCTGCAGTATGAGTGGCCCGGTAATGTCAGAGAGTTGCTTAACGTGATTGATGCCGGACTCGCCATCGAGAGCGGCGAGATGCTGAGTGCTGAGGTGATCAGCAGGCTCCTGCAGATTGCGGAACAGAAAGAGAGTCTCCCGCCAACTGATGCCGATTATTCCGTTGCCCTTGCCCGTTTTGAACAGGGCTATTTTGCCAACCTCCTCCAGCAGAGTGCCGGCAATGTGGAAACCGCGGCCAAGAAGGCCGGGGTCAATCTGGCCACCTTTTATCGTAAAATAAAAAAATACGCGCTCCGTTCATAGCTCAGTTTACGTTCTTAGGGACTCGGAAAATGCCAAAATACCATAACGCATCCCGTCTTCAGGCCATCTTTGGCCGTGCCTCAATCGCAAAATCCTCGCCGGAGCACTGCTACGCCTGCGGTTTTGTGCTGCGAAGCAAATGCCCTTGGGGTGCTCAATCGGCGCAACCAAATCTGACCCAAATACGGGCGCGATCCAGGTAAATTAACATTTTCCGAGTCCCTTAGGGACTCGGCAATTCTAAATATGCCGGTTATCGAGTCTCAAAGCGCCGTCATTCCCGCAATGCTGTTGAGCGGGAATCCAGGATCTTTGCTGGATGCCCGATAAAACCATTCGGGCATGACGATAATAATAAACGGTAAAATTGTAATTTCCATCTCCCTTAGTTGTTTTTTGCACAAATGCGAAAATTCCATGTTGATTTTTCGCATTTGTGCAAAAGATCAAGAGATCTCTTCGTTTCAGTGTGCTTTCCCCTTATTTCTTTTCCTCATACAACTTTTTGAGTTGGTAAATTATGCGAGCTTACAATGAGTTGTATAAAATAAAACGGCACGCACTTCGTCATGCCGGACCTGATCCGGCATCCAGAGAAGTCCAAAACAGCATAAACACTGGATTCCGGCCAAAAACATGTCGGAATGACGAGCGATAATAATGCTATATACTTGATTTCAGCTTGTTATCGCAGATCCGAAAGTTGAATTTTCAAAAAAAGCGTCCTTTGCATCTTTCTCCTCCAAACAGTTTCAACCTCCTCCTTTATTATTTGCAGCGTTGCAAATCCTCTTTAAGCTATGACTGTTCCAGGCGGATGGGGCTTCATGGCTAATTGTTCGTAATTAAAGATAATTTTTTTATTATTTGCCAGGATGGTGCTGTCGGTATGGGCCTTGCTCTGTAAAATGCAAATTTGCCATGAGTCCAGATTGATTCATGATCCGGATTAAAAGGATAAGTTAAGGAGACAAGGAACAAAAAATGAGCGAGCAAATAAAGAATAAGGGATGGATGGTCGTACTGGCAGGGACAGCTATCAATCTGGCGCTTGGTATTCTGTATACCTGGTCCATTTTTAAAGGAGAGATCCGGGCCTCCATCGAGAGTGGTGCCGGATTGTTTCAATGGGATCTTGCCTCGATCAATGACCCCTATGCCGTGTGCTGCCTGGTCTTTGCCTTTGCCATGATTCTGGGGGGGAAATGCCAGGATCGTATCGGACCGCGCTATACCGCCATGATCGGCGGCCTGCTGGTGGGGGCCGGTTTTATCATGATCTCCCAGACCACAAGCTACTGGGGATGGGTTCTCGGATTCGGTGTTCTGGTGGGTGCTGGACTGGGATTCGGCTACTCTTCCGCTACTCCCCCGGCCCTGAAATGGTTTCCTCCGGCCAAGACCGGCCTGGTGGCGGGTATCGTCGTTTCCGGTTTCGGGCTGGCCTCCGTTTACATAGCCCCGCTTGCCCAGTATCTGTTAAAGGGCTGGGGGCTGCAGACCTCAATGCTTATTTTTGGAATTGCTTTCGCCGTGGTGGTTTGCGTTTTTGCCAATCTTCTGGTTAATCCGCCCAAGGGTTATTCGGTTGCCCCGGCAGCGCCCAAAACGGATACAGCTGCCCCGGCAGCAACTCATTTTGCGGATGCCACTCCCTCCCAGATGATGAAAACCGTTGACTTCTACCTGTTGTGGCTCATCTATTTTATCGGTGCGGGCGCCGGCCTGATGGTCATCGGCAGTGTTGCCGGTATGGCCAAGAAGAGCCTGGGGGAGATGGCCTTTGTCGCAGTGGCCCTGGTTGCCGTTGGTAATGCCGCGGGTCGAATTGTGGCGGGTATGCTTTCTGACCGCATCGGCCGCAGCAAGACCCTTATTATTATGCTTCTTTTCCAGGCCCTGCTCATGTTTGCCGCAATCCCTGTAGTGGGCTCGGCTTCCACCAGTGCCGTGCTGCTGGTCCTGCTTGCCGCTTTCATCGGGTTTAACTACGGCACCAACCTGGCTCTTTTTCCCTCTTTTGCCAAGGACCTCTGGGGCTTGAAAAACTTCGGCACCAACTACGGCATCCTTTTTTCCGCCTGGGGTGTGGGCGGTTTTGTCATGGGGCGGCTTTCCCAGATGATCCAGGCCAGTACCGGCAGCTATAATATGTCTTTTATGATCGCCGGTATAGCTTTGGTCGTAGGTGCAGGTCTCACCATGAAGCTGGGTGGGCAAAAGGCTACGTCACAAGTCAAAGCCCCTCAGGGAGCAGGACCTGGTAGACCGCGTTTGCACATGAATCACAACTGGATGCTCCGCCCGAGAAAGAATCAGTAAAGGCTGACAGGTAGTCGAACCTGAAAGAGGCTTTTTCAGGTTCGACTAAGTATGGGGCTGCTGGAGATTCGGGGCCAGGTCTTGAAAAATCAGTTTTTGCGATCTTTCACGACCTTACTCACTGTTGTATAGTGGATCTTTAGCTGATCCGCAATCTCCTTCAAGGTGTAACCATATTGCATGTGGGCGGTTTTCATCTGTTTATTGCGGGCTGCTTTATCCGGTGGTCCCTCCCGAGGAAATAGATCAGCCAGTGGAGGTCTGCCGGGGAATCTCTGAGCCCGGGGGATTTCGCCGATTTCCTTTGCCTCGCTGAGTCTGCTCTGGATGTAGGCCACAAATTCCGGACCGCCGAACACGATCTGTCCCGCAAGTTTTTTCCAGGGAGTTTCTTCTTTTCTCCGCAGGCCATCGGCGACAAATTTTCGGTACGTTGCACGGGCCGCATTTTTCTTTTTGGCAAATTGGCTGAGAATCCAGTCCACCGCCAGAAAAGCAGGGGGCTTAACGGCATAAGCAGTTGCCCCATAACTGCTCCAGTTCCATTTTCGTGGATCGCTTACCATGCCGGCACGCACCGGATTAAGGACGATATAGCGGCAAAGTTCAAGCAAGTGTTCATTTTTTTCAACGAGTATGGCCTTGTATCGCCCCTGAAATACGTGCCCGACTCGATTATGCCGGCGGTTGACCCCCTGCGTATACACGCCGTTCAACTGCCGCATTCCCAAGGCGAGATTGAGGTCCGGCGTTTCCACCAGCAGATGATAATGGTTATCCAGCAGACAATAGGCATGACACATCCAATTGTATTTTTCAATGACATGCCCGAGTATTTCCAGAAATACCTGCCGGTCGGCTTCATCCAGAAAAATACCTTGCCGGGCATTGCCTCGGGATGTGACATGATAAACCGCACCTGGATATTCTATTCTTAGTGGTCTTGCCATAAAGCAAACTTAGCACAAAAAACCTTATTTTTCAAGACCTGACCCCATGCTTCTTTTTACTCGTGCGTATTATACCTATGAGTATATTCCATTGCAAGGAAGCAAGGTCCCGCGTGGAAGAAAATTCATATCAATCGATTACGGGGATACAGCTCAATCGTGGTGAGGGGCGGCATAGCTTGGCCTGTGCTGTATTTCACGGCAAGCGTGGCGAGCTTCGGCAGCATTACCGTGTCCACAGCCGTTCCGCCTGCGCCAACACCTCATGCACCTTAGCGGCAAGGTCTTGCCTGAGTAACGGCTTCTGGATGAAGTGCATACCCTCAGCCAAGACACCGTGATGGGCGATGATGTCGGCTGTGTAACCGGACATGAAAAGGATCTTGATCTTCGGGTAAAGGGTTTGCAGCTGATCGGCTAATTCGCGACCGTTCATTTCGGGCATGACGACGTCGATGATGACCAGGTCAATCCTGCCGGCGTGCGCTTTGGCCAGTTGCATAGCTTCGCCCGTCTTGCTTGCTGTCAGCACGGCATAACCCAAACTTTCGAGCATGGTTCTGCTCAACTTCAGGAGCGCCACCTCGTCCTCCACAACCAGGATGACCTCGCCCTGGCCCAAGGGGGTTTCCCTGGTGTGCTCCTCACGAGAATCGACAGCATTGCTCACATGGCACGGCAGGTAGATCTTGAATGTCGTGCCAAGGCCCGGCTCGCTGTAGACGTTGACAAACCCTTTGTTCTGTTTGACGATGCCGTAGACCGTGGCCAGCCCGAGGCCGGTTCCCTGGCCCAATCCCTTGGTGGTGAAAAAGGGCTCGAACACCTTGGCCTGGATCTCTTTGTCCATACCGCAGCCGTCATCAGTGACAGTCAGAAGAACGTAGTTGCCGGGGACAAGGCTAGGGTAGCTGTTACAATCGGCTTTATCAAGGGTTACCATGTCGGTTTGAATGGTGACTTTGCCGACGTCTGTGATGGCGTCTCGGGCATTTACGCACAGATTGGCGAGAATTTGATCAAGTTGCGACGGGTCTATCTTCATCGGCATAAGTCCCAATCCAGGCAGCCAGGCCAGGTTAATTTCCTCGCCTATGAGACGCCGCAGCATCTTCAGCATGCCCTCAACGGTCTCATTCAAATCGATCACCTTAGGTGCAATAGTCTGCTTGCGGGCAAAAGCAAGTAATTGCCGGGTAATTTCTGTGGAACGCTTGGCTGCCTCGATAATTTCCTGAAGATCCTCATGCAACGGTTCGGCAGGGTTTGTTTTGGCCAGGGCCAGTTCCGCATGACCGAGAATGACGCTCAGCATATTGTTGTAATCGTGGGCCACGCCACCTGCCAGCCGCCCCACCGATTCCATCTTCTGGGCCTGGACAAATTGGTCTTCGAGCCTGCGGTGTTCAGTGATATCGTGACCGATACCCAGCACGCCGATGAGCGCCCCTCCGGCATCGTACATCGGTGTCTTGGTGGTCTCCAACAGGGCACGATGGCCATCATCGCTGAAGGTGATCCATTCTTCATTGCGGGTTGGTTTCCCGGCTGCCATGGCCTGACGATCATGCTCGACGAAGAAGTCGGCAAGTTCCCGGTCGACAAAGTCGTAATCGGTTTTGCCAATGATATCCAGTTCTCCGGCACCGAAAAACCGCTCGAACATCGGATTGCAGGCGAGATAGACGCCATCTTGGTCTTTCAGCCAGATAAGGTCCGGGATAGTCTGCACCAGCGTCCGTAGGCGGCCTTCACTCTTGTGCAGCACCTCCTCGGCCCGCTTGCGCTCGTCAATTTCCTCCAAGAGTTCCTGATTCACCTTGGCCAGCTCGCGGGTCCGTTCCTCTACGATTACCTCCAGGTTGTCATGGGCTTTTTGCAGCGCATCTCCTAGCTGCTTGCGGGTTGTGTCATCAACGATGGAGATAAGGATATAGCCATCCTTAGTTTCGAGAGTCTCCAGCGCGACGCTCTGGAGTTGGCCATATATCACCGTGCCGTCTTCTCTCGTGAGTTTAAGATCACATCGCTGCATGCCCTTTTTTTGCAAAACACTTTTGAGGTGATTGGAAAAAATCTCCCTCCCGTCCGCATCGGCAATAAAACTGCTAAAGGGGCGATTGGCAAGCAGTCCCCGCTCTCTTCCCAGGAGTTTAGCGCCGGCAAGATTTGTCTTCCGAATCAGTCCGTGCGTATCAAAGGTAAAATAGCCGACGGGGGCAAAATCATAGAGTTCGGCATAGGTATTCCGCGATACCTCCAGTTCATCCCTGGCCTGGAGAAGCTCTGCATTCTGCATCTCCAGTTCAATCTGGTGGACCTCGAGTTCATGGACGAGTCTCTGCTGTTCTTTCTTGGTCCGAAGTGGAGGCAATGCAGCCGTTTTCGTCCGCAACTGCTCTTCCGCCTGACCACGCAGTTTGGTTGCTGCCGACAGGCCTTCATCTTTGTCGATGCTCATTACTCTCCTCCATCCTCTGCCGTTTGCTTATTTTTTCCTCGTACATCAGCGTATCTGCCGAGGCAATGAGTTCGTCGAGGGAACTGGGGTTTTCAGGGGCAAAATTGGCAGCACCCACGCTCAGGGCAAGTTTATACCTTCGTGTTCCAGATGAATTCAAGCTGTCGAGAGTGTCGCGTAACCGCACAATGCTCTTTTGTGCTTCAGGATTTGTATCTATCACCAGGACGGCAAACTCATCCCCACCTATACGACCGATGATGTCTGATTTCCTGAACGTCTGGCGGAGAATCGCGGCAATTTCAATGAGCGCCGTATCGCCTTCCTGGTGCCCCAATGTATCATTTATCCACTTCATGTGATCAAAATCGATAAAGAGGAGAACCAGGCTTTTCTTGGTTCTCTCGGCAAATTTCAATTGCTGCTCGGAAAGCGCTATAAATCCCCGTCGATTGCATAAGCCGGTAAGTTCGTCAACAACCGACAGCGTGCGGAGTTCCTCTTCCAGGCGTTTACGTTCGGAAATATCGCGGACGATAGCCTGGACATACATCTCACCGCCCAGCTCGACGGTGTTGAGGCTTACCTCCGCATCAAAAGGGGTTCCGTCATAGAGACAATGTTTCCACTCAAAGAATTGCGGGTTACCGGCAAGGGCTGCATGTATCTTCTCAAGGGCCTTTTCGTTTGAGTCACGCCCGTCAGGCTGGAATGGCGGTGAAAACCTGTACGCGGGCCGGCCGACAATCTGCTCCCTCGAACACTGAAACATCTGCAAGGTCTTGGTATTGCAGTCGACACAAATATCACCTCTCAAGAGGAATATGGCGTCGTTGGCATTCTCATAAAGGGTCCTGAATTTTGTTTCGCTTTCCAGCAGTGCCTCACGAGCCCTGTCTGCCAGGATCACCAGCGATAAATAGTTGGCCAAACCTGCCAGCAGTTTCTCTTCGATGGAGGTGATGGTCTGTTTGCTGAAGAGGGCCATTACACCATGCGGTGTGCCCTCTCTGGAGACAAGCCTGAACCCCGCAAAGGAGACCAATCCGAGGGCCTGCGCCCACTCATGGTCATGAATCCGGGGATCATGGGTGACATCGTTGGTGACAAACTGGGAATCCTCTCTGGAGGCGACACGGCCTATCTTGTAGCAGCCAAAGGGGACTCTCTGATGCTTGCCGTCAATATGGGTGTAACGACCTGAACTGGCAACAAGGTGGAGGCAACGGGTTTTGTCGCGGCAGACATCCGGCCCCTCCTTGGGCTGGGCATGAATACAGCCCTTCTCGCAGAGATCACCCTCTCCGATCAGCCAGATTCTGGCAAAATCGGCACCGAAGATCGCCACTATTTCATCAGTGATGAGTTTTTGTTTTTCGCTGAGACGCAGCACATCGATGAGGCGTTCTTTGAGGAGACCTAACCTTGTGATCAGTTCTTCCGTGCGCTTGCGCTCGGTAATATCGCGGACACTGCTTCGTAAACCAAGAAAGTCGCCATGTGCGGCATAAATAGGTTGATAGGAGATGGCTGCCCATCGGATAGATCCATCTTTATGCCGGACACGGAAGGGGATATCGTTGCCGGAAAGCCTTTCATTGAGACCCTTTTCGTGAAGGGAGAGCACGAAGGTCTGATCCTCTTTGAGGAGTACCTGGGTAAGAGGATGAGGCTGGCACAACCATTCCTCGGAGGAATAGCCTGTGAACTTTTCTACCGCCGGGTTTACCCAGAGCAGGGAACCGTCCGGAGCGATCCAGCTTTCCCAGTCATAGGTGTAATCTGCTATGGCCCGGAATTCTTCCTCCTTCTTTTTTGAGGCCTCCTCCGCCCGCTTGCGCTCGGTAATATCCGTGTCCGCGCCGCGGTAACCGATAAATCTGCCTTGTTCATCCAGGCTCGGGACACCGCTGGTCTCAAGGATGATCCGATTGCCGTTTTTGTGGAGATTCGAGTTTACAAAGCCCCTGAAGGCCACTTTTTCAGCGAATGCTTCGAGGGCTGCTTTCTTGAATTCCTCCCTCTCTTCAGGTATGAAGAAATCGTAGAAGTGCATCAGGCCTACGATCTCATCCGGCTTATAGCCCAATATCTTTTCCACCGCAGGACTGGCATAGGTATACAGACCGTTGGTATCCACTTCCCAGATCCATTCACCGGCGCTCTCTGCGACCTGCTTGAAACGCTCCTCGCTGATCCGGAGGGCGTCATGCAATCTTTTGCGTTCGTCTATTTCCAGAGAAAGTAGTTCATTGATTCTTAGGAGCTGTAAAATAATAACATGGCCACTTAGCTTCCAGTGGGGACGATTGAATAATTCCACTCGCCATGAAAATCTTCACGCAAGATACGTATAGTTTCGAGTTCTTCGTCGGTTACTTTGATACCCGTCGGATAT
>JAHILF010000047.1 GCA_018897105.1 Pseudomonadota bacterium | reverse complement strand
GGAGGATGTGCGATTATGGAATTGATTTATAATGGGGGAGGAAAAAGTGAGACAACAACTCGATGATCTTAATACGGACATTGGCCCAGAATGGTCAATTTAGGTGAGCATGGGTGGGTCAGTTTTGATTAGCGGCGAAGCACGATACCGCTCCTTTGTTTTAGATGGGCTTGAGCAACAGTCCGATGTCAAACCAATGGAGAACTTGGTGGGGCAGATTTTTTTGGGAAGCGGTGATTTTATGCAGACAATGCAGGATCTGATAGGTGACAGAGAGAAAATAGGAGAAATCCCCAGAGCGCAACGCTATCCAGGCTGGCCCTCTCTGGATAGTCTATTTGCTGACGTTTCCCAAAAGGACAAGGAGCATAGAAATCAGCAGATCGTGCAGGCTCATATATCCCACGGGTATACTTTGAAAGAGATCGCAGATCATCTGAGTATCCATTATTCCACACTCAGCTGGGTTGTCCGCACAAAAAAATGGCATTGCAAGACCTTCCCCCCGCTTTCGCCCGCCCCTTAGCTTTACGTTCGCTTCCAAATAATAAATTGATTAACGTAACCCGATGGGTTACAATTGGCGCATGATCAAATCATTTAAACATAAAGGGCTGGAGCAGTTTTTTTTACACCGGTACAAAGAAAGGCATAAAGCCAGAACATGCTGGAAAGCTGGAAAGAATCCTGGACCGATTAAATGCGGCAAATGATTTAAAAGATATGAATTATCCAGGATCAAACCTGCACGCGCTGAGTGGAGACCTTAAAGGTCAGTATTCAGTAAGGGTTTCTGGTAATTGGCGTGTAATTTTCGAATTCGAAAATGGTGACGCATATATTGTCGATTACGACGATTATCATTAATAAGGAGGTGGCTCATGGCTACTATAAAAAGACAACCCACCCATCCAGGCAATATACTGAAGGATGATTATCTTAAACCACTTTCAATTACTATTCAGGATATGGCATCAATTCTTGGTGTTTCAAGGAAAACTCTATCTAAAATCATCAACTGCCGGGGCTCTATTACACCAGATATGGCTTTGCGGTTATCTCGCGCTTTTGATACTACTCCTGAACTTTGGCTGAATCTCCAGAAAAATTATGATCTTTGGCATGCAGCACATGATTCAAAATCTTGGGAAAACGTAAAACCAATTTTCCATTCAACTATGCCAATCATATATAAGTAAAGCGAACAATCGCATTAAGAGGGGCCTGCGAAAATCAACAAACGCTTTCTGCAGGCATTTGAGGGAGAACCTCAAGGAGAGTTCATTAGCTTCGAGTCGTCTGCCCTCCTTTTCAAGGTTCTCTCGGGTAAGCGCTGGGAGTTGCTCAAGATCATGACCGGTGCAGAGAAACAGAAAAAGGCCTTTCAGCGGATGGTAAGTTTTTTTATGCCACGTCGAGCCCGAATAGTTCTGCCAAACTGTCCGCACCACATCATTCAGCGCGGTCACAACCGACAGGTGGTGTTTGCTGGAGATGGTGATTACCTGTATTACCTTGATAATCTCCGGGAATGGAAAATCGAGTTGGGATGTAAAGTTTACGCTTACTGTCTGATGACCAACCATGTCCATCTCGTTATCGATCCGGGAGATCAAGCTGAAAATTTGGGTCTGCTCATGAAACGGTTAGCTGCTCGCAGACCCGCTATGTCAACAAGATGGAGAAGCGAAGCGTTTCGCTCTGGGAAGGCCGTTACAAGTCAAGCCCGATCAATGCAAATGAATATCTGCTTGCCTGCTGCAGGTACGTGGAGTTGAATCCAGCACGTGCGGGTATGGTTGAAGACCCTTCTCAATATGCCTGGTCAAGTTGTCCTGCAAAGACCGGCATCAAAGAACAGTCATGGCTCGATCTCGATATTTTCTATCTGGGCCTTGCTGATACTGCAAATGAAAGGACGGAGAAGTACGCAAAATGGCTTTGTGGGACCGTTCCGGATGGGGAATGGAAATTGATCCGTGAGGCGACTCAACGGGGACAATTGACGGCGAACAGCAAGTTTGAAAAGGAAATTTCACGAAAATTGGGTCGCCGAATTAATTGCGCGGTCCAGGACGGCCCATGAAGAATAAAATATAAATCTGTCCCCTTTTTCCTTTTTCACCTTCTATCGCATTCACCAAACGCTTGCTTTGCAGAGCCGTTAGTGATACATGTAAAGGTACAACAGGAGGTACTATATGGGCAAGCTATCAAATATCATTCCGGTGAGCGATTTGCGGCAAGATGCTGCCAAGCTTTTGAAACAATTGCGAAACGACAAAGAACCTTTGATTATTACCCAAAGAGGGAGGGCAACAGCGGTAATAATCGGGGTCGATGCCTATGAGAAAGCTGAACAAGAAAAAAAAATTCTGCTTCTTCTGGCCAAGGGAGAGAGGGAAATAGAAACAGGTGAAGGATATGATCTGGATGCCGTCCTTGCCGAAGCCGATGCCTTTTTGGCCAGGGAGCCCTCGTGAAGGTTCAATTCACCCCTGCGGCACGGACCCAATTCCTTTCCGCGTTATCATATATCCATAAGGATAAACCTGCAGCGGCAGTCAGCTTTCGAAATCAAACCGAAAAAATTTTACGAAGGCTTGAGGACTTTCCCGAATCCGGAAGAATCATACCGGAATTCCCGGAACTTCCCTACCGGGAGGTGATTATATCGCCATACCGTTTTTTTTATAAAATCAAAGTCGATGTCGTTTGGATTGTCGCAGTATGGCATGGAGCACAGATTCCAAAAGAACCAGCGGTTTAGCGCCAAAAAAATATAAATCTGTCCCCTTTTTCTAGACAAATTCCAGGTCGGCGGGTCGCGTTACGTGAAGTTGACACCCATGAATTTTATGAGTAGACTGTAAATATCATGGACAAGAAAAGGGTTCTTGCAGAGAAAATCAATCGTCTTCTGGAGATGTTTCCGGTAGTGGCCATCATCGGACCGAGGCAGTGCGGGAAATCAACCCTGGTCCGCGGATTACGGCACGACTGGAAATACTATGACCTTGAAAGCCCGGACGATTACCAGCTTATCAGCAGCGATCCCGTTGCCTTTTTTACCCTGAATACGGATCAGGTAATCATTGATGAGGCCCAACAGTTCCCGGACCTGTTCAAGGTGCTCAGGGGGGTTGTTGATGCCGATAGACAGCAGAAAGGCAGGTTCCTGCTGACAGGTTCAAGCTCGCCGGAAATCGTCAAAGGGATTAGCGAAAGTCTGGCTGGACGAATTGCCACCGCTGAGTTATGGCCTTTCAAGCAAAACGAACTGTATGAAAAACCACTGCCGGGCATCTATGAAATGCTCATTGACGATGCTGTCCGCCCGAAGGATTTTCTTGAACTCCAACCGATCCTGCAAGCCCAGCAGAGCATGAATGTCTGGTTCAAGGGAGGCTTTCCCGAACCACTCATCGAGAGTGCAGTCAATGGTGACTTTTACCGGCAATGGATGGAAAACTATATTATTGATTATGTCGGCCGCGACATCCGGATGCTCTTCCCCAGGTTGAACATTTATAATTTCAGGAGATTCCTCACCCTCCTGGCCCAGTATTCAGGGCACCAGCTCAATATGAGCGATATGGCCAGAGCCCTCGAAGTAAGTGTATCCACGGTGAAGGATTACCTGGATATTATCCACCAGACATTCCTGTGGCGAAACCTGCCTCCTTATACAAAGAATCCGCTTAAAAAAGTGCAGAAGGCGAAAAAAGGATTTTTCCGGGACCAGGGTTTGCTGCATTACTTTCTTAAAATCGCCGGCCCGGACAGGCTGCAGATTCATCCGGTCGCAGGTTTTTCCTTTGAAAGCTTTATCATTGAAGAAATAATCCGGGGACTCCAGGCAACCATGGCCACCCAGCTTGAGTTCGCCTATTATAGAACCATTGACAAATCAGAGGTTGACCTGGTGGTGGAAGGCTCCTTCGGCATTATTCCCTTTGAAATCAAGCTCAGTTCCCTGGCAAAACGAATCTCCTTACGAGGACTGGAAGGCTTCATAGCCGACACCGGGGCTCCCTATGGCATTCTGATTAATCGGGGAAAAAAGGTGGAACAGCTCACGGATAAAATAATTCAGATACCCAGCAATTTCATCTGAGTCAGGGAATTCCTCCTACCCGGTTTAACCGCCGGATGCCATCAAAAACACAAAGTCGACCACGGTCGGCTTTTTTTCTTGCAGCCATTGATTAAGCCGATTAAAATTCCGACCAGAGTCGAATTTTTACTATTGGAGGAAACATGGCGGGAGTGCGGGAAGCAAAAAAACGCAGGACCAGGCAGGCGATTCTGCAGGCGGCGGTACAGCTTTTCGGTGACAAAGGCTACGAACGGACCAGTATTAATGAACTGGCCAGGGCGGCCGGCGTGGGCAAAGGCACCATCTATAGCTACTTCCAGACCAAGAGCGAGATCTTCCTGGCCTTCTGCGAGGACGAACTGGAACAGGTCTATGCCGAGGTGGCCCAGAAGACCGGACCCGATGCAACCCTCACCGAGCAGCTCATGGCCTTTTTCATGGGCCAATTCCGCTATGTCACCCGACACAAGGACTTCGGCCGCCTGCTGCTGCGGGAGATGATCTTTCCCAAGGAACTCACGGTGGAGCGGTCCAAAGATCTGGACAACAGCTATATCGATTATCTCTCCGCCATGTGCAATAAGGCCCAGGAGCGCGGCGAACTGCGCCGGGATGTGGACCTGCTCTTTGTCTGCGGCCATTTTTATGCCCTTTACCTGATTACCGTTTCCGCCTGGTACATGGGCCGACTGCAGACCGAGGACGATGTGGATGGGGCCTTGCAGCTCCTGCTCCAGCAGAGTTTGGAAGGCCTGCTGCCGGCCGGCAGGAAATGAGTATCTGTTTACCGCCTAATTGCAACCAGGGAAATCAAGGAAAACAATGCAGCCCGACGACATAACCCCACAAACCCGACGAGGGCGGATAGTAAAACTGATCATGCAGAACCTGCCCCGGCTAGTGCTGTTGGTGCTGGTTATCATGATTATCGGCCTGTCCATGGCGGTCAAAAAGAAAAACTCCCAACTGACCGCGGAAAAGGCGGCCGCCCTGTCCAAGGAGCGGCCCAGTGTCAATGCAGTGCTGCTGGAAGTCAGTCCGGGCGCCATCCATGACCGCATCAATCTGCCCGGAGAGATCGCACCCTGGACCAGGCTGGAAATGATGGCCAAAATCCGCGGCGCGGTGGAAGAGATCCTGGTCATTGAAGGTCAGCAGGTCAAAGAGGGAGAGGTGCTGGCCCGCATCGAGGAGGCGGACTACCGCATCGCACTCGACGCGGCCAAGGCCAACTATGATCTGGCCAAGGTCAATATCGAGAGGATCAAGCGGCTGCACGAACAGGACATCATCCCCACCGCCGAGCTGGACAAGTCCGAAAACCAAATGCGCACAGCCAGGGCGGCCATGGACGATGCCGCACTCAACCTGTCCCGCTGCAGCATCACCGCCCCCATGTCCGGGGTTATCCGCCGGCTTGATCTGAAAAAGGGGCTGATGCTCAGCGTGGGCGACCCCATGGCGGAACTGCTCAAAATCGATCAGGTCAAGGCGGTGATCGGCATCCCGGAATCGGATGTGGCCGCGGTGCGGGGACTCGACACAGTGGAGTTCACCATTCAGGCCCTGGATGACCGCAGGATTACGGGCCGCAAGTTTTTTCTGTCGTCGTCACCGGAAAACCAGGCCCGACTGTACCGTCTGGAACTGGCGGTGGACAATCCCCGGAGAGAGATCCTGCCCGGCATGTTCCTGCGCGCCAATATCATCAAAAAAACCGTTGGCCAGGCCATCATCGTGCCGCTTTACGCCGTGCTCACTCGCAATGACGAGCACTATGTCTTTGTGGAAAAAGACGGCGTGGCGGAAAAAAGACTGGTCACCCTGGGGATCATGGAGGAGTGGCAGGCCCAGGTCACCCAGGGGCTTGCAGCCGGGGAACGGGTCATTATCGAGGGCCACCGCGATGTGGAGGCCGGCCAGCAGGTCAACACCATTAAGCTGTTGACCGATGTGGGAGCACTGCGCTGATGATCGTCTCCGACACCGCCGTCAAAAAGAGCGTCACCGTGCTTGTCCTAGCCGTACTGATCATTGTCTTCGGCACCTACTGCTACATGGTGCTGCCCCGTGAAAGCGACCCGGACATCTCCATTCCCAACGTCTTTGTCTCCACAGAATACCGCGGGGTGTCTCCCACGGATATCGAGACCGCCATCACCATTGAGATCGAGAAAAAGCTCAAGGGGCTGGACGGCCTGAAAAAGATCCAATCGGTGAGCGCCGAAGGGCTCTCCTCCATTAATGTTGAGTTCGTCACCGGCACGGATATCGACCAGGCCATGCAGGACGTCAAGGACAAGGTGGACGAGGCCAAGAACGAGCTGCCCCAGGACCTGGAAAATGATCCGTCGGTTTTCGAGGTCAACTTTTCCGAGCTGCCCATTGTGGTCTTTTCGCTCTCCGGCACCTGCGGCCTGCCCTGCCTCAAAGAGATTGCCGATGACCTGGAGGACGCCATCGAGGCCATCCCCTGCGTGCTGGCCGTGGATGTCACCGGCGGCCTGGAGCGGGAGATCCGGGTGGAGGTCTTTCCGGAGAAGCTGGCCTATTACGGCCTGGATATCAGCGCCCTGCAGCAGGTGGTGGCCAGCGAGAACCAGAATACCTCGGGCGGCGCTATCCGCATGGGCGATGGACGTTTCCAGCTCAGGGTGCCCGGTGAGTTCAAGACTCCCGAAGAGATTTACGGACTGATCATCGGCACCCATGACGGCAAACCGATTTATCTCAAGGATGTGGCCCGGGTGGTGGACGGCTTCAAGGAGGAGACCAGCCGCTCCCGCCTGGACGGCCGGGCCGCGGTGAACCTGGCGGTCAAGAAACGCTCCGGCGAAAATATCATCGCCATCAGCAAACAGATCGACAGCCATATTGCCAGGGTGCAGCCCACCTGGCCCCGGGGCACGGAAATCACCAAGGTCATGGACAAGGCCCGGGACATCGATCTCATGGTGGCGGACCTGGAAAACAACATCCTCACCGGACTGGTGCTGGTGCTGGTGGTAATCTTCTTTGCCATGGGCCTGCGCAATGCGCTGATGGTGAGCCTGGCCATCCCCTTTTCCATGCTGCTCACCTTCATCGTCCTCTACCTGCTCGGCATCACCCTCAACATGGTGGTGCTCTTCAGCCTGACCCTGGCCCTCGGCATGCTGGTGGACAATGCCATCGTCATCATCGAAAACACCTACCGTTTCATGGAACAGGGCGCCTCGCGCTATGATGCCGCCATAAAAGCCACCTCCGAGGTGGCCTACCCGGTGATCGGCTCCACCCTCACCACTCTGGGCGCATTTGCCCCCATGCTCTTCTGGCCCGGCATCATGGGCGAGTTCATGAGCTATCTCCCCCTGACTCTGATCATCACCCTCACCTCAAGCCTCTTTGTCGCTTTAGTCATCAATCCGGCCTTTGCCTCCCTGTTCATGAAGGTCCAAAGCAAAGACCCAAACGCCCCGGCGAAAAGCATGGAGGAAGTGGCGGCCGCCGTGGAAAAACCAGCGGAGATCAAAGGGCGCTGGCTACGCGGCTACGCCAGGCTTCTCACCCTTTGCCTTGCCCGCCCCTTCAGCGTCATACTCTGCGGCTTTACCGTGCTGGTGCTCATGGTGCAGGGCTGGCTGCTGGCCGTGGGGCTGGAAAAACCCATCGAGTTCTTCCCGGACATCGATCCGGCCAGCATGTACGTCAACCTGGATGTGCCTGAAGGGGCGGACCTGGATTATATCGACCGCATCCTCAAACGCATCGAGCTGGCAGTGACCGCCCCACTGACCTGGGATCGCGTGTCGCTGGAGCCTTCGGACGAAGAATATAACAGGGCCCTGCAGCCCATGGAACACAAAAAGGCTGACGGATCGTCATTTGCCGGACCGAGCGATCTGGGCAACATCAGAAACATCTACACCAAAGGGATCGTCACCGCCAGCGCCGGCACCGCCTTTGACCCCAACGCCCCCAACCATGTGGGCATCCGCTTTCTGGAGATGAAGGACCGGACCGGTTCCTCCAACGACACCCTGGAAACCATCCGCCGGCGCATCAAAGACATTCCCGGGGCCAAGCTGACCATTGCCTCGGCCGAGGAGGGCCCGCCCACCGGCGCAGCGATCAATATCGAAATCTCCGGCGATGATTTCAGCGTGCTGGGCCATCTGGCGGCCGAGGTCAAAAAGATCGTGGCACAGGTCCCCCATGTGGAGGATATCCGCGACGACTTTGTCGAAGGCACCCCCTCCGTGCACGTGACCGTGGACCGACAGAAGGCGGCGCTTTTCGGCCTCACCACCGACATGATCGGCTTTGCCCTGAAAACCGCCTACAACGGCCTGGATGTCTCCTCCTACCGCGAAAAGGATGAGGACTACGACATCACCGTCCAGCTCCAGGAGGACGACCGACGGGTGGTGGACGTGCTGCACGAGCTGATGATCCCCACCCCCTCTGGCCAACTGGTGCCCCTGTCCACCATGGCAAAAGTAGAATACGGCGGCTCCATCGGCGATATCACCCGCATCAACAACGAGCGGGTGGTGACGGTGAAGGCCAATGTGGATGAAGCCAAGGTGCCGGCCCCGGTTGCCAGAGCCCAGGCCGAGGAACTGCTGAAAAAACTCCCCCTGCCGCCCGGCTATCAGACCAAGTTCACCGGTGAATTCGAGTTCCAGCAGGAGTCCGAGGATTTTCTCTCCAAGGCCTTTATCGTCGCCCTGCTGCTGATCTTTCTCATCCTGGTGAGCCAGTTCAACTCCATCACCCAGCCCTTCATCATCATGACCTCGGTGATCCTCTCTCTCGGCGGGGCCTTCCTCGGCCTGATGCTCTTCCGGCAGCCCTTCGGCATCATCATGACCGGGGTGGGCGTCATCTCGCTGGCTGGCGTGGTGGTGAACAACGCCATCGTCCTGCTCGATTACACCAACAAGCTGCGGGAGCGGGGCATGGCCCTGGCCGAGGCGGTGGTTGCCGCCGGGGCCACCCGATTGCGGCCGGTCATGCTCACCGCCATCACCACCATCCTCGGCCTGATCCCCATGGTCACCGGCGTCTCCTTTGATTTCCACGATCTCACCATCTCCTGGGTCAGCGAATCAAGCCAGTGGTGGCGCTCCATGGCCGTGGTGGTCATCTTCGGCCTGATGGTGGCCACTTTCCTCACCCTGGTGGTGGTGCCCACCCTTTACTACCTGCTGGAACAGTTGCCAGAAAAACGCAGGCAGGCCATGGACCGCATCAAACGCCTGTATTGGAAACAGTACGGCTGGCTCTCCGGGGAAAAGAACGTGGATCTTGACTGAGTTGAGTACACACACTTAAAAAGTCTTTTTTTCACCACAGAGCACACGGAGATCACAAAGAAATATATTTTGTCACAGTCCCCCATTTTTGTGGTCAGTAATCTGTGCTTACCCGCCAAAATAACTGTCAGCTAACCGCCATCTCCGCAAGCGGGAACAACAATGTATGAAAGTTCGCGCCGGAGCGGGCCTTGCCCGCGACCTTTGGCATTGCCAAAACTCCGTTATCGCGGGCAAGGCCCGCTCCGGCAGGATGCATTACGCTTGAGAAGGATAAGAACAAATCTTGAATTGTGAATTCGGAGACTCAGGGTTGACAAAACTCATATTTCAAGACCCTTTGGTGCGCGAAGAGGGACCAAAAAACTCAGGGCTTTAACCTTGTTCACTTACGCTGATTATTGCGAATTCTGGCTATCTTGACAACTTGCCGTAACTCCTTTAGCCTGAACACTATCCAGATCTCAGGGAGCAGGAGGGAGGTAAATTCAAGGCAAACACCGGCAAGGCAACTCGCTGGAAGAAGATATAGGACAAAGCTGGTTGTAAAGTCAAACTGCTGTCCTGTCTGAAGGATATCCAAGCTGGTTATGGCGGCGCAAAAGGCATACCAGAGCAGGCGGTTTATCAGCCCGCGGCCGGTATAGAGATAGCGAGTGATGGCGAACAGCTGACAGACTAGCCCAAGCAGGAGGCATGTAACGGCCGAATCGATATTGAGCCGGAAGGCCAGGGTGACCAGATTGCTATTGGTAGCGGTGAAGAAGGCCAAAAGGGCTTCCGGCGGGTTGCTGTCAAGAAACATACTTCCAACCGGGGTGTGCCGGAAAGTAAACCAGAAGTAGTTCGCCATGCCAAATACGAGCATGAAGCAGAGTACTGCGGCCAGATAATAGGTAAAGAGCTTGATGATATGGAGCTTGATGTTACGCAACCTCCGTTTACAGGCAGATTGCAATTCACAACACCGCTGCCGCCAGTCGGGCATGTAGTATTCGATCCAATCTTGCATGGTCTTAATATTCATTCCCCCACTTCGATTCCTTTAAAATATCATTCATTTGCAACACGACTCCCGAACGACAGAAATTAGACGCGGGTCAAAAGACTTACCTCGTCAGAGCCCCAAGCCTCTTCCTGTCGCCTGAATTTAATTGTTGTGGGTATGTTCTTTTTTGTCAATGCTTGCTTTATTGCATTGTGGGAAGTTTTTACAATTCTTATAAGCACTATAGAAAACGGTCTGAACTTCTTTGATACGCATAAATCTATAATTAAAAATAATGCCAGTAATTGCTATTAATTAGCAAATGAGCAGAATCAGAAGAATAATGTTTGGCGTTCCCAAATTGACAATCTGGGGAAGGGGGACAGATTTATTTTTCAACGTTTCTCATCGGTATTGTCTTGATAGGGAAAAGAAAAATTAAATCTGTCCCCTTTTTTCCAGGCAAACCTGCCGCCTCCACAACAAGCCAACCTTCCCAATCCTCGTCGATGCCCTGACCGCCCATTTTCGCGGTCATGCCCCGGACATCTCTTGGATTACTGCTCTGTAATTTCTTGCTGCCTCACTGTTATTGCCTGACCGCTACCCTGTGATCGGTTACCTGAATTCAATATATAAACTCCATAAATAAGTATGGAATTCATTGACATTTGAATTGCCTTTGAGGCACTTGATATTACTTTTCTATTAGCTCCATTCTTTAAAAGTAATCCTAAGTCTTCCCATTGTTGCGCCATTAGTTGCGAATTCTTCACAGAGATGTCATTTAGCGAACTTAATGTATTACGAAGTGCCCAACTATTTAAATCTGCTTGAATTGTGACATAAAGATCAAATTCTTGCTCTAAAGTTAACACTTCATTTTTACTCAGCTCAAGTTTCAATAGAAACAAATCTATATTACGGACTATCTTTACAAATGAATCTAAAGTTTCTTTATCAAAATTTATTGAGGATTGTTCCTTTGCAAAAGTGCTTCCAAATAGCTTCCCAGCTTTCTGCACACCTTCAGCAAGCGAAATTATTGCAAGAAAAATTATGGCAATAACAACAATAACAGATACAAATCGATTATTTTTAAGTTTAAAAAGAATCTTATCTACTTTCGTAGTTTCTGTCATAGATTGATCATCTGATTTTCTAAGCATAACCCATAAACCTCGCAGTGAGCCCTGATAAGCGGCATTGAGGTTGATTATTTCCAAAGAAGAGCATAAGGAAACCCTTTAATAATACCACCACGTTTTAAAAGGAGGGTCCCCCTATGCTCAAAAAGTACACTACCGATTTTCTTGCCTATTGTAAAGTTGCCGATTTCTCAGCTAAATCAATTGAATCTCTTGCCACAAGCCTCCGGGAATTCACCGCCTATGCCGCTTCGATGCGGATCGATTCCCCGGCGGACATCACATATGGGCATCTTTCCGATTTTGTTGCCGATTTCAACGAGCCGTCCATTCACAAAAAGAAGGCACGGGTCTGGTGCCTGCACCAGTTTTTCCACTTCCTTACCGTAACCGGGCATGTCAAAGACAATATTGCCCTCGGACTCCCTTACCCGAAGATTGAAAAAACCGTTCCCTATTTCCTGACCATTGAGGAATTCAACCGCCTCATAAAGTTTTTCTGGCGCAAGGCCGATTCGACCAATGGGCTCAGAAACCTTGTCATGATTCTCATGCTCGGCCTTCTGGGACTGCGGACAGGGACACTTATCGCCCTTGACGTCGAACATATTGACTATGAGGCCGGTCTTGCATGGATCAAGGAGAAAGGACGACGGCAACGGCAAATCGTTCTCCCGGAACTGCTGACAGATCTTCTCGAAATCTATATTGACCGGCTTCACCTTGCTAATGGCCCTCTCTTCCTCTCCACTCGCAAAAAACGCATTTCGCCGCGAAACCTGCAGGATATCTTTCGAACTGCGGCAGACAGCCTCGGCATAGATAAATGCCTCCATGCCCGACTTTTCCGGCATACGGCAGCCACCCATCTCAACAAGGTCGCCGGAACTACTATCACTCAGGCTGTGCTCGGCCATGAGCGGCGCCACAACACCCTGAAGTACGCCCACCTCAATCCGGATCAATATGCGGTCTATATGCAGCGTCATCCCTTTATGCGGGAGGTGCAGCCATGAAAAATTTCATTGTCCGATACAAAAAGGAACTTCTTGAGGTCGCCGGATTTGCCACGAGTACGGTGGACACTTATTCGTCAAGCATTGTTTCTTTCTGCAATTTTGCCGAAAATTCCTGTCTTATCGACCCAATGAACTCCAGGGGAAAACACCTCCAGGACTGGCTGAAAACTCTCAGCCCCACCATCAGCCGCAGCCGTTTGCGGCAACATCAGTACGCCCTGAAAAGCTTCTTCGCCTTTCTCGGCAAACTCGGCGTTATCAAGAAAAACCCCGCCGAGGCCTTGCCGTACCTGAAAAAAAAGAAATGTAAAAAAATACAGCCGATTTCCGCCAATGAGGCTCTCAAGTTGCTCGCTGCAGTGGATCGCTCAAACTGGTACGGAAAGCGCAACCATCTGATGTTTGCAATCCTCTGGTGTCTCGGCCTGCGAATCAGTGAACTGACCGGACTTCAGGTAAAAAACTTTGAGCCGGAGCATGTTGCCGGGGAGAGAATCGGGCTCCTGAGGGTGCGAGGTAAAAACAAAAAGCAGCGCGCCCTTTTTGTGGTCGATGTCCTCTACGACGAATTCCGGGACTATCTCGCTGATCCTCAATCTCCTGGAGGCCAGGAGAAGCCTTTATTCCCGGTAAGCCAGGACAAAGCCATCTCAAACAACCGGGTCCAGAAGCTGATGCAGGAATATGTGCGCAAAGCAGAAATTTCCTCGGTCGTTACTCCGCATATTCTCCGCCATTCTTTTGCCACCGAAATGTACCGCCAGGGTGTTCCGTATTCCGCTATCCAGGCCATGATGGGCCATGAAAAAAAAGAGGAAACCGCTCTCTACGTCCATATCACGGACCAGATGAAGAGAGAGGCCCTGGCCAAAGTCGTCCTCTCCGGAGGTGACTTCATGGCAGTAGCAATTGACGATTTCTTCGGCCACGTCGACACCTTCTTTGACTACCGCAAAAACATTTACGAGGCCAGCGACCAGACGATCAAGTCAAACCAGATCGACCTGCAACTGTTCAAAGACTTTGTCAACAATGGGAATTACTCCGTCATTGACGGGCCGGCGGTCATATATTTTCAGTATTTCCTCAAGCTAGAACGCAACAATAGCGGTGGATCCATCAACCGCAAAATATTTACCCTCAAAAGATATGCCCAGCATCTTCGTCTATTAGATGTCGAGGCCGCTGACAGTCTGCCTTTTGACAGCATCTTGAAAATCCGCGGAGGTTACAAGAACCGCCCTCAGGCACTTACCAATCAGCAGGTTCGACGTCTCTTTGCCGTCATTGACCGAACAACCGCTCTCGGAATCCGGGATTATGCCGTGTACGGCCTGATGTATCTTGCCGGACTCAGGGTCGGAGAGGTGCATCGGCTTGATCTCGGCAGCATTGATCTTGACAGGCGGTCCCTTATGGTAATGGGCAAAGGAAACAGGGTCAGAGATCTCTATCTCCATGACGAACTCCTGCAGATTCTGGTCGAATATCTCAATGTCCGGACAGCCTTTCATAACCATGCCGGTTCGGAAGCCTTGTTCGTCTCGAAAAAGGGCAATCGGCTGGCGATCCGGACCATGGAGGACAATTTTAAGAAAATTCTTGCCCGTGCTGATTTCGGAGCATCTTTTCCTGTTGTCTGTCACACTTTGAGGCATACCTTCGCTTTCCATCTCAACGAGAAGGAAGTAGACATCCTGGTAATCCAGAGCCTGATGGGGCATGCGACCCCGAAAAGCACGGAATCCTACATCCATCCTTCCCAGCAAAAAATTAGAAAAGCTATGGAGAAACTTCCGGCCGTGATCTTCATGAATGAACTCATCGAACAGGGTATTTTAAATTTACGATTTCAGGGTGCCAGATCGCAGAAAGAGTAACTGGTCCTCTTTTCAGCAAAAAAAATGCAATTTTCTATTGCCACAAAAGCCGGTTGGATTTAACAAAAATGGTTACGTACTTCGCGAATAATCATTTGTATTTTTCTTTAAAGTTCTCTGGTGTGACAAGGATTTCGCCGGAATGGCAACCTCAATGATAAAGTATTGCATGCTGCGCTGATATTAATTGATCTGTGCAATACTTTATCAAGAGTTGACTTATTTGCCCAGGCAAGCCCACTAAGCGGCACATTGGGCGCAAACAATTTAAACCTTTATATTTCATATGGTTACGGCAGAAAACATCTTGTTGGCATTATTCACCTTTGATCGTGAGTCCTTAGAATTTTGATGAAGTATAGCATAAGTAACAAGCGTAACCATTTGATATTGCATGATCCAACCGAATATTGTGATCATAGGCAATTTTATAGGAGAAGTGCGCCTATTTTCTGCATATTACTACACTTTTTTGTAAAAATTACTTCAGTAACAAGGAAATCCATTGCATTAAAAACAACAAACCGTTAACGGAAAGAAAAACGGTTTCCTTTTTGCGCTAACGCGCCGGTTTTCGCTCGAAAATTGCGCCTAACTCGATCTTTCACTGCGGGGTTCGACTTGGGTGAGGGGCGCGCCAAAAGCCTTGCCCGATAAGGCCGTGCGCGAATCAGGGCCACGCGAATCAGGGCCAGGTCTTGAAAAATAAGATTTATTATGTCTCTTCTGAAGAGTTCTGGGGACATCTTACCTAATTATTCCCACAAATGCTTGAATCACCCCAGCACTCTGAAATTAAGGGTATATTTATTGTTTTCATCACCCAGGAGAAGTCCTTGGGCTGCAAGTTTTTTCAAATCACGCCGTGCCGTCTGGGTTGAAGCCTTGCCGTATAAAATTGAAAATGTCTTGCTGTCGTGCAGATCCTTAAGGGTAAAGGTGACGGGATTATCCAAAAGTAAATCCAGCAGCTCAAATTGCCTTGCCGTAAGTTTTTTTGTTTTCCTTTCCGATCTATAATAATCCCTGAGGGAAAATTTCCTGATAAAGGATACAATCACCTCTTTCATCCTAGTAAGACTGTCGACAGCACCTTCCAGATAAAATCTCAGAAACGGGGTGATCTCCTTTTTGAGCTGGAGGCTTTTGGAGAAGGAAATGTAGTACTCATCGACATTCCGGTAATAATAATTGGAGAGCTCGCGTGGGACGTATTTGATATTTGCCCCCTGCAGCAGAAGGGCTTCCAGCAGTCTGGCTGTTCTGCCGTTGCCATCCCAGAAGGGATGGATAATACCGAGATAGTAATGAGCAAGTGCTGCTCTTACAAAGGGATTAAGACTGAGTATTTCCTCACTGTTAATCCACTCCACAAACTCCTGCATCAGATTTTGAATATCTTTCAGAATCTTCGGCGGTGTGTACACACCGCCATGGGCCTTGTCCCCGACATACACAAGTCCATTTCTGTATTTTCCGGGCACATTATTTTCATCAGGCAGATCGTGGGTTATGGCTTCGTGAAGTGTACAAATGATTCCTTCGTCTATAATAAGAGGATCGGCAGTCGGCTTAAACCCGGCTAGAATATCGTAGGCATTAATCAGGTTCTTGATTTCCTGTTGATCCTTTTTGCTGTAAATCTGCAACTCCTCGCCCTGGGCAATCCTTTTGACATCCTCACCGGTTATAGGATTGCCCTCAATTGCGGCCGTGCCGGAAATAGAGCTGTACATTATGTCCGGATCGATCTGCGAGGCCAATTCTGGCAGTATCGGCAGGTCGACAATGGTTTCATTGAGCACGGTGGCGCGAACCAATAGACTGTCAATTTGAGAAACATCATACTCTTCGCTGAAATAAAACTTTCCTGATTTAAATGTTAAAACGCTTTTCACAATTGCCGCCTTAAATGTCACGAAAAATGTAATACAAAAATAGTGAAAAAACGGATAGTTTTATATTATACGCAGAAAAAAATGTCACTTATAATTATAGCGGATAAGTTATAAAATGTAAGAAAAAAAGAACCCGAACAGGCTAAGGCTTGGGTGCCTTAAAAAACATGGCATCCGATTTTTGCAAGGGAAACCCAGTACGTTCCCTGCCTTTGCTTGACATTATCACCATTGGCACCTATTTGTATAAATAAGTGATCAGCATTTCAATGGAGCAACGATATGGCCGTCAATGAAATTACCACGACCAATCCGATTCCAGCATCAGCGCAACAAATTGCAAGCAGCTATGCAAGGGCCGCCGCCTCTGCCCGGCAGAGGAGTGCCAATCAGCCCCAGACCACGACTGCCGCGCCCCAGCAAGCGGATCCCATCCTGCAGAATGCGCTGCTGATTAATCAGGCCCTGCAAAATTTGAATTTTGTGTCGAGCGGTACGGCGAATAACCCGCTGATCAACATAACGCCGCCGCCCATGGCTACCTCTAACGCGACCCAGGGGAACGTCATTCTGCAGAATGAGCTGCTGATCAACCAGGCCCTGCAGAATTTAAGCTTTGTGTCCCAGCCCCAGACAAATCCCCTGCTGATCAATGAGACACCTGCGCAGGTGGCAGCCAATCCAGCACTGCAAAACCTTACTGCCGTCCAGCAGAACCAACTGCTGACCAACCAGGCCCTGCTCAATCTGAACGCCACTGCCCGGACAACCACCCCCGCCGCAACGGCGACAGTAACCGCCGGGGTGGCGGCTGCCGCACCGCAGCAAGCCGCTGTTGCCGCACCCCAGGTGGCTGCGCAGGCGACGGCAGTTGCCGCTGCCACTTCGGTAACGACGCCGCCGGTTGTACCACTTGCCCCGGGGGCAGTCACCACCGTTCTCACGTCAACTCCTGTTGCCGCAACCTTTGTGAGCCAGGAATCTACCACCTTTCCGGTGCCGTTCTTTCTGCAGAATCCGGACAGAACGCCCTATGTGGTCGCTGTTTATGAGGTCAGCAACCCGAGCCCGACTCCTGCAGAACCAGCGCCGATCCCCAATGAAGTCCGTCCGCCCCTGCCCGCCGACAGGGTGCGGCAAGTCGGCAGGGCTGCTCTCAGACAGGCGTGGTCAAACTACCAGGCTCGGGCATATGAGGAAAATATCCCTCCCGCCACACCGGTGGGGGAAAGAAACCTCCGGCATGTGCTGACCCAGGTCAATGCGGATATGGCGGCCAACGGGCTTCCCCTTCATCTGGTTTTTGCCAGGAATGAGGCGGGATACGCCCTGAACGTCTACGACTGCTCCGATAATGAGTTGTGCCGGCTGACCCGCGATGTCCCCCTCAAATTCGAGGACACGACTATCACCAACCTGCTGCACGAAACCGGCATTATGATCAATACCACCTCGTGATGCTCAGTAAGCGGGCAGATCCCTTTTCGTGCCGCGACTCACTGCAGCATCCACCACCGGCCGAACTCCAGCCTACTTGACGACATTCACCTGGGCTGGTCCGTGCTGCACCGTGCGGTAGAACACAACCGCCGGCGTGCCAAAGGCCATGGCATAGCCAAGAATGTGATTTGCCGGGATGCCGAGCCGCGAAACCAGGTTCGGGCAGAGGGAAAGGACCATCATGAACAGCCCATCCCACACCGTGCCCACTCCCCGGGCATGGGCCATCAGCTGGAAGGTGGTCAGGGCGATGTGGGTGTCCTGCACCGGGCATGGAGCGTCCTTGGGGGCGCTGGTCACCAGCAGATGCGGCGCTCCGCGGAAAATGATATCCTTGCCTTCCTCCTGCCAGGCCTTTACTGCCCGGCCGAGATATTGACCGATGAACCCTTCCGGCAATCGCCCCTGGTCTTTCAGTTGCGTCAGACACGCCATCACCTCCTGCTTGAGGGAATTCATCACTGCCAGATCCTTGACCACGGTGAACAGCACGCCGCGGTCGTTGACCCCGGTGGGGGCGTGACAGGCAATGTCCAGCAGCTCGTCAATCAACTCGGAGGGCAGCTCGTCCTGCGTATACCGACGGATGGTCCGGCGCCCTTTGATCAGGGTCACCAGCCTGGCCGGGTCCGGCATATTTCCTTCAAGCGCTACACTCTCATCGGGATTCTTGCCGAGAATCGATATGGCCGCAGTAGGGCAGACGGCCAGACAGTGCTGACATCTGATACAGCTCTCCTCGTCGGTGATCGTGGGGAACTCTTCCAGGGTGATGATCCCTGCCGGACATTCAATCTCGCATTCGCCGCACTGGATGCAGCGTTCTTCATCAACACGGAACCCGATCATAGCATTCTCCTTTTTCTCCCCGCCGCGCCTGCCTGAAATCGATTCCCAGCCTTATCCCGCGGAAATTGAAGGCCAACAGCAGCGGTCATGGTTATTTATGGGTGGTCTTCTAAAAATACCAGTTGTACGTCAGGAAGACAATTCTTTCTCTGCAAAGACCGCCTTCCGTCTTTCCTCTCTTGCATATGACGCCATGGCGCCTGACGCGCAATCTCTCATACAACATCGTGGTACTATTTGATATTACTTAAAAAAAATGTGGTACTATCCCCTACAAAAAAATTGACACGCCCCTGGTTGAGGGGTTTAAGTTGAGAGCAAGTGACATTTTTTTCATTATCACCACATCATTGACAAAGGAGACGAAATGAAAAAGGTAATGGTTGTAGCGTGCGGGTCTTACATGGACAGTGGATATGGCTGCCCGGGGGAATGGCGTTGTCTGAAGGCGGCGGCTTTAGGCGATGGTAAGTTTGAAGAAGAGTCCCAGGTCGTTTCCATGGTGAAATGCCAGTGCCCCGGCAGATCCACAGTGGCCAATATCGGCATGGCGATCAAGCTTTCTGAAATCAAGCCGGATACCATCTATCTGAGCAGCTGCATGGCAAACGCCAAACCGGACTGCCCCTATTCAACTGCGGAAGAAAAGGCGCAGATGATTGAAGGTAAAACCGGCATCAAGGTTGTGCTCGGCACCCATAATTACGCATAGCAGGTTGCGGTTGCAGGGGTTTTGCCTCGCTTGCACACGGAGGGGAAGGATCTGACCATTCAAGGGTAAAAAGTCTTTTTTCTACCACAGAGTTCACAAAGAAATATTTTTTATTACGACTAGTTATCTCTTAATGTCGTTAACTTAAGGCCGGAGACAGATTTAATTTTCCCTCCAGACTGAGGGGACTGAATTTTTTTCGCGGTTTTTGCGAAAATCATTCTGTCCCCGGCCTTGATAGCTCTGTGCGCTCTGTGCTCTCTGTGGTAAATTTTCAGTTGTTACGAAGCTGTGTTAAAAAATTCCCGTGGAGAATTTATACATCCACTCCACAAAAACCCAGTTCGCCTCTTTGCTCGAGGCCAGCTTTTCGGCAAACTCATCGGGCCAGAAATGGCCGAAGCCCACCTGAACAGTGTTGCCTTTGGGAAGATCAAATTTACCCACCAAGTCAAACTCTCTGCCCACCTCATCGCCGGACATGCCCGCCTTATCCCGGTACGTGGAAGCGTTGAGGTACCAGGCATCCTTTTCTTCGGCCAGACGGAATTTATGAAACTCTGCCTTGAGGTAAAACCAGTCCCGCGGCCTGATCTCCAGGTTAATCTGAGCATCCTTGAGATTCATCCAGTGGAAGAGATTCATCCGCCCATACATGGTATCCCTGGCCCCGAATGCCCCGTCAAAGGACTCATGCCTGCCATCACCTGGGTCGGAATCCCCTGAGGCAAAGCTGTATTCGACACTCACCCTGGGCTTCATACTGACCTGCTTCAAGTTGTAAGCCAGCAGAGCATGGTAGCCGTAGGCCCGGATGTCGTCCCCGGCATAATCGCCAAACTGCCGCACATAGGTCAGAGAACCATCAAAACCCTGCAGATCATTTTTGAAGATCCTGAGACCACCATAATAGGCATCAAGATTTCCGGTCCGGCCATCCTCGCCGGTATAGGATTCATGGTCATCTTGTTTACTCATGAAAAAGGGCTCAAAGCCGATGGCAGATAATCCGGCCGCGACATACTGACCGTAAAATCCAAAGGATTCATAATAATGGCGATGGTTCAGGCTGAACTCTGTCGGCTCATGCACCATGGTCCGGCCGTAATAGGCATCCACAAAGCCGCCCTGAAAGGTATGGGAGAACTTTGCCGCATCCCAGATCCATCTCCCCGTATTCCCCCACTCACCCGGCCCGAAGATCCTTTTGTCGCCATAGTAGATCCTCTGTCTTCCCACTTTTACGGTCAGGGGGACATCAGCGGGCTCCATGATCTCCAGGTAGGTCTCCCACAACTCCCAATGATCCTTGTTGGGATTGTTCCCCATCTCCAGCTTCCGGTCATAAAAGGCGCTGTCAGGCAAGGCCATGTCCCAGCATTCCGAATCCTGCAGCCAGAGAGCCAGATGGATCTTCTCCGATGGTTTATAGTCAAAGCCGGCCCTGAGCCTTCCCAGCAGGAAACCATCGTCGGCCGACCCCAGTTTGGGATTTTCCCCATAGTACTTCTGGTTGAAATTATCCTGGAATTCATAGCGGAACCGCATGGACATGCCGAAAACAAGCGTGTCATCCGCTACGGCCTGTGCGATGTTTGGAGATGAAAAAATGAGAAATCCAACAAGAGCCGGAAAGAGTTTTTTTATCCTTATCATTTTCTATTGAGCCTCTGGCCAAAATAATTCTGATGTTGCCCGCAATCCCGATACTTCCCCGGAAGTGGTAACGAATTATGGCGCCATTTTCTTTTTGGGGGAGAGTGCGTATTTTTACCGAGTCGATGTGTATCGCAAAACATACCGATGGTCAAGAAATTTTCTTCCCCACCACCGCCCAGCCTGCAGAAACGAAACCCGCTCAGCGCAGTAAGGTGCGACAATCTACCGCATTTACATCTGAGTCCTGTCATTATAGTTAATTGTTAGGCTAGTAGCGGGTAAGACAAACAGATACCTGACTGCTGCCCATATATTTACCGTCCTGCCGCAATGAGTGAGGTTGGATATCTACCCTGCCTCGAAGACCCACCCCAAATGACAAGGAGAACCTCAATGATACTGATGCAAACCTTTTACTGGGATTGCCCCCGGGCCGAGGGGAAAGAGGGGCAATGGTGGAACCATCTGCAGTCCTGCCTTCCCGCACTGGCGGATATCGGCATCACGGCCCTGTGGCTGCCGCCGTCAGCCAAGTCGAGCCATGTGGAAAGCATGGGTTACGCTCCCTATGATTACTACGATCATGGCGAGTTCGACCAGAAGGGCGGCGTCAAGACCTGGTTCGGCTCAAACGATGAACTGCGGGCCTTGACCCAGGCGGCCCACGACCAGGGGATGATTGTCCTTGCCGATGCCGTGCTCAATCACTGCGACATCGGCGATGCCAAGGAAGTCAATCCCCTCACCGGCAAGGACCTGAAGACGAAATTCACCCCGAAATCAGGCAAGTTCCCCCGCGACTGGACCAATTTCCATCCCTGCGAATACTCCTCAGCCGACGCCGGCTCCTTTTACGGCGACCTGGAAGGCTACGATCTGCCGGACCTGTGCCATGACAATCCCTACACCTATCTGGGAGTCATGGAGTACATCCGTTACCTCAAAGACCGGCAGCAGGGCATGGGCTACGACGGCTTCCGCTACGACGCCGTCAAATACTACGATTCCTGGATCGTGCAGAGCATCCAGGAGTGGCAGAAGTGTTTCGGCGTGGTGGAATACTGGGATGGCAGCAAGGACGCCATCAAAGGCTATCTCGATTACGTGCGCTGGTCGTGCTCCGCCTTTGATTTCCCGCTCTTCTACGCCCTGCGGGAGATGTGCGACAATCCCCATTATGATATGCGCCGGCTGTGGGGCAGCGGGCTGGTCTTTGATGTCCCCATGAATGCCGTCACCTTCTGCGACAACCACGACACCGACCGCAGCCAGCCCATTGTCAACGACAAGCTGCTGGCCTACGCCTTTATCCTGACCCACGAGGGCGTGCCGTGCATCTACTGGAAAGATTATTACAACTACGGCCTGGCCTTACCAGATAGCGCCGGCGGCATCGACAGACTCTGTCAAATCCACTTGGGCTATGCAGGCGGAGCAACGACCCTGCTTTACAGCGACGAGCATCTCTATATTGCCCAGCGCCATGGTTATCAGAACCAGAAAGGCCTGGTGGTGGTGATCAATACCGACCCCATGGCATGGCGCGGCGCCTGGGTGCAGACAAAGTGGCCGAACACGACCCTCACCTGTTCCGCCTGGTGGGGCCGCGACACAAACAAACCCTATGACCAACACTCGGACGGCGGCGGCTGGACGCAGGTCTTTGCCCCTCCAAGGGGTTATGCGGTTTACCTGCCGGAGTAAAAAATGATTTTTTTTTATTCTAACATGATGGCTTCGTAACTACTAAAAATTCACCACAGAGAGCACAAAACCAACAGAGCTAGCTAACTGTAATAACAAATATTTCTCTGTGTGCTCTGTGGTGAAAAAAAGACATTTGTCGAGTTCATCGAACCTGCAACCGGGATGTCATTGCCGGCAAGCAAAGCACGACCGGCAATCCCTGGATTTTTCTTTCAGGAGTCCTTCCCATGCCTATGGGGGGAAATGAGTCTGGAAGATAAAGGGCAGATTTAATTTTTCCCTGACAGAGGGGGCAGAATGATTTTCGCAAAAATCGCGTAAATCATTCTACCCCCTACTTTATTTAATGCAGCTTTTTTTGCAAATTGTTCGTCTCTACATTAAGGGCTTACCCGTAAATCAGCTTGCTCTCTGCATTGTAATAGCCTCATTCCCTTCCATCACACCTCTATGGCGCTGCCCTGCCGGATTTCGGTGTTTACCGAGCTGGGCCGGACAAAGATCGGCTTTATCCGGCCAAAGCCCATGCTGGCCGCCCTGTCACAGGATGCAGAGCTTGCGCAGGTTGCCATTGCAGTAGAAGAAAAAATTACCAAAATGGTGGAAGAGGCGAAGTAAAAACGCAGATACTGGAGAAGGGGTGGGAAGGATATTTTTTTGCAGATTAAGGGAAATCCGGCAACTCCGGGTCACCCGGTCCGTTACCAGCCTGACCCTTATTTTTTGTGCCGGGGCGAAAGAGAGCCTTCTCCCTCTCATCAAGGAATAAAACATCCTTGGCGCCATCCGCGAACTTCCTGGGGAAAAAAGCGGCAAAAAGGATTCTGAACAGAACCCCCAGCAAAAATACTCCTCCCAGTATGGACAGGATGATTTTTTCCTTACTCACTCGACATACCCCGTAATAATTTCAGCAGACGCGTGGCAGCAAACCGTTCTCAAGGCCTGCTTCACCTGCAGGCATATTGAAAAAAGAAACCCGCCAACCGCCGTTTAACTTCTAACAGAGCCCGCTTCCCGGTTGCTGCGAAATTGTTCGATCCAACCGGCCAGCAGCTTTTCCGCTTCAGCGCGCCTGGTGTAACTCCCCACCTGCAGAGCAGGATTGCCGGCGATCATGGCCGAGAGACGTCTGTTTTCCCCTGGCCGATACAGGCAGAAAATCTGCTTGCCCATGGCCTGGGCCAGGCCGATTTCATAACCGACCCCAAGGGAGGGGGTGGAAACCTCGGCGATAACCAGATCAGCTGCCTTGAGCCACTGCATATCCCGCTGGAAGATCTGTTCCTCGCCCAGGGATTTCTCCTCCTGCAGCAGCCCCTCATCACCCACATGCTCGGTGAGCACCGTGCCGAAGGTTTTCAGATAGGTGACCAGTTGGGCATAGAGTTGGGCGTCATCGCGCCCTCCCCGTATGGCTCCGGCAAAATAGATATTGAGCATCCGCGTCCTCCGCTCATTTGTCAGTGGAAAGTGGAGACAGCATCGCCAGAGGCTGCCTGTCGCTATCAATCTCCATGAGCTGGTGCAGGGTCTGCCGCAGAAGGATACGCTTTGCCTCCCAAGGCATGCCGCTGAAAGTCATGGGCTTCCCGGCACTCTTTTTTTCGAGCCGGTAACACCAGAAGCCGTTGTCAACCTCGAAAACCGGACTGATCCCCTGAGGCCTCAGACGGGCCAGCTGTTGATCGAGCGGTTTAAGCGGGTCGAGAAAGCGGGAGCCCAAGCGGCCGCCCAGCTCTTTGGTTGCGTCCTGGGACACCTGGGCGGCAACCTTGGCGAAATCCTCCCCCGCCAGCAGCCGGCCCCTGGCCTCGGCACAGCGGTTTTCCTGCTCCTGCCACTGCTCCGGGCTGTCCAGTCGATGGGCAAAACGAAAGATGCCGCGCAGCTCAACACTTTTGGGCAGCATGACCTGTTCGGTCTGCAGCCGCGCCAGGGCCTGGGGAATGGTCTGCCTGACGGCATCGTCAAATTCCTGCCGGCGCTCCTTTAAGGCCTTATCAAGTTCAGCCGCGGGCAGGGGTGGCAGGGTGCCGCCCATGGCCTTGGCCAGAATTTTCAGCAAGGGGTTGTCATCCTTGCCGTTTTCTGCCCGGGACCCGCCCGGGAAGCAGTTTTTTCAAAGGGGGACGGGCTTGCCGCTGGCGTTGCTGGTAAAACCCTTTGCTGCATCGGTGTAGGTCGATACCGGCTCAGAACCGTGCAGCAGGTGACCAAGGCTGAACAGCGCGACGCCGTCGTAACCGTTATTTCGGGCGATCTGCGCCTCCTCGGCAATCTGCCCGGAGTCCTTGATATAGGCGCCGAGACCGGCCCACATCTCCACCGGCGAACCCTTCTTGTGACCCGCGGCCACCTCCTGCAGCTGGGATCCTACCCGTTGGCTGCTGCCGAAATAGGCCATGGGATACAGGGCGTCAATCTGTTCATCGGTTGCCCAGCTGCGCCAATCCTGCCCGTTTTCCAGGTAAGCCTGGCCCGGGTCCGGAAAGACGGCTGTGGAGAGTGTGACAGCACCGCCGCCATATTTTTTTATGGTCAGGTGCACGTCATGGAGCAGTGCCGACACCTGGGCGGCCCGCATCTCCTTCCAGTAAAGCGCCCCGGTAGTGAGAACCCGGTCCGCGGCTGCCTGTCGGCCATAGAGCCAGTCGAACAATACATCCCGGCTCAGATGCTCGGGCAGCAGGCGGGGGTCGATACCCATTTTCTGGGTGAACTCCCGGCCAAGGGCGCCGCTGCGGCCAAAGGACGGCCCGGGGTAGCGGATAAAGTCAAGATGAATGCCGCTGACCGGGTACCGGGTTACAAGCTCCCGCACCACCTCGACAAAAAGCTTTCTGTATTCAGGGGAAGCCGGGTCGGCATACACCCCTTCCAGCCAGTTGCGTTTCAGGTCAAATTCGCTGTAGGCAGTAAGTGGCCGGCCCTCATCATCGCTTAAAATCCAGGGTTGGCCAGGGGAGCCGGGGTGGGACGGATTTTTCGGCGGGATCGTATCGCCCCACAGATAATAGACGTTGAGCCAGGCATGCACGGCCGTGGTGGCACATTGGGAAAGGGTCCGGGCCAGGGGATCAAAATCCGGCGGGGCATCGGACAGGCTTTCCGGCCACGGCGCTATGTCGCTACGGTAAAAGGCATCGGCCCGGCCCCGCACCTGGACCAGCAGCTCGTCAAAACCGCTCTTTCTGGCCTCGGTGCAGATAGCGTCAATCTTCTTCTCCGAATCCACATCAAAACGGATGACCCAGGCTGCGGTTCTGGTCCGGGCAAAACCGGCGGTGCAGCAGAGCAGGGACACCAGAGCAAACAGGAGGAAACAGAGCCCTCTCTTTCCACGGCGAGAAACGTAGTGTGCCGATTGTCTGCAATTTTTACGGGTGGTCATCAGATGAATTTTCACAATAGTAATAGTCTGTTATGCGGTATTTTGGCAGAGGATGCCGGACATAACCTTACATGCCTGACGTAAAGATATACCTGGTGATCCCCTTCCCTCCTTGATCAATATAGGCAGAACTACCGATATATTCAAACAGGAAAATGCATTTTTGTATTTTATCTTCCGAGTGCAAGGCAGAGATGGTGATCAGAAAGGGAACGTTGACAGCGAAAACAGTGCTCAGGCGCACCTGGAGGTCGGGGAAGGAAGCACCACCTGAAAGCGCGCCCCTTTGCCCGGAACGGACGACACGGCAATGGAGCCATGGTGATTCTCCACTACCTTTTTAACGCTGTACAGACCGATGCCGGTTCCTTTCCGGCTGCCAGGCACCTGAAAATACTGTTCAAAGATTTTATCATGATATTCCTGGGCAATACCCGGGCCATCGTCAACCACGGCAAGAACGATATCACTGTTTATTTTCCGCAACTCCATATCAATGGATTTTGTGGCATATTTGCCTGCATTACCGATCAAATTTTCCAGCAGGGTTTTCAGCTGGGAGCGATCACCGGTGATGGTGATCTCTGCCAGTTTATCCCAGGCGCTTCTGGGATTACTGTTGATAGTCATGGCAATTTTGCGGTCTTCCAGGTCGGCAATGAAGCTGTTGGCCACGGTGACCACCAGCTCGGCCAGATTCACCTCTTCGGCTTTGAATACCCCCAGGGATAATTTGTCCCGCAGATCCTTGGAAGTCGTTTCAATGGTATCCAGCAGCTGCTGGGATGATTTTTCAATGGTCTTCAGGTACCTTTCCACATCCTCCCGGGATTTGGCCTTGCCGGTCAGCAGTCTCCGGGTGAAGCCCTGGATGGGCGTCACCGGACCTTTCAGATCATGGATGAGGACCGAGATGAATTTTTCCCGCTGCCGGTTCAGGGCCTCGGTTCGTTCTTCCACCAGATCCTCAAGGTGCAGGCGGTACTCCTCCAGTTCCTGTTCGCTCTGTTTGCGCAAAGCAACCATGTGATTGATGTTCTTGCCGAGCAGTCCGATCTCATCATTTTCGTCATAATCCACATAGACCGCCAGATCACCGTGGGCGATCCGGTCCACCTTCTCGGTGATATCGACCAGGGGGCTGGTGATGCTTTTGCTGATGGACACCGCGGTGAACAGGCCGGCAATAATTGCCAATATATCGATAATAATAAAGGTATCGCGCGTTGTGGTATAGGTATGCAGCGCCTTTTCATAATTGCGGGCGGCATATTTTTTCTGCAGGGCGACCATGTCGTTTAAGCTGTCCAGCCATCCCCACTGGCGGCTTCTCACCTCCTGCACCAGCAGCTTGATCCCTTCATCCCGCCGGTTGGCCAGGCCGAGCTCAATCACCTGGTCCCATAAAGGCCTGGTTTCTTCACGGCCTTTGATGATCCGGGCCAGAATTGCTCTGCCCTCCGCATCCTTGACTATTTCGGCAAGTTTGGCCTGGGCCAGGGCATAATCCTTTTCCTCTTTTTCAATGCGGGTCAGCTCGTATTCTTTGTCGGCCTGCTCCTGCAGCAGCAGAATATTTCTGATGATAACCGCCTTATGCCGGGCAAGAAACCGCATCTCCTGGGCAAGTTCGACTTCCACATTGGTTTCGTTGATGATCTCCTCCAGCCCTTGCTTGATCTTGCCCATGCTGACATATTCAATGATGCCGAGGGCGACAATGATCAGGGAGAAGATAATTATGATGATCCCGATTCTTTCGGCAATTTTGTAATTACGGAAAAGCATCCTTACATCACCTTAAACGTTTGGCAGGACAGCAATGTGGGTTTCGTTTGCCTGATTACTATAACCTGGAGGCTTAGGAGCGTCCACATCATATTGAAAAAATTGGCATTGTGGATGGCCGACAGGATTGTGGATTTTTTTGGGAGATACTCGCTATAAGCGAGATAACAGGGTTTGCCGCGCCACGGGGAGAAAAGCAGGCAGGACGGCGAGCCGCATGGGGGTAACCGATGAGCGCCCGGCGTCCGGCTGGTGGAAGAAATCCCCCTGCCACCCGGACGCTGCGCAATCTCACTCCTTGGTCACCTGGTAGCCCATGGTCTGCTCGTCAAAGGTGATGGTATAGGTCCCTGCCCCCTGGCTAATGGGAATATCAGCGCCAAAAGGGTCTGCCTGCCTGTCCCGCATGGGGTTGTCGCCATAGTTGTCCGTCCAGTCGCCCCGCAGGTCAAACTTGAAACGCTCCTCCGGGCCGTCGCCAAACAGTACATGGTCGGCCTGCCAGGTATTATCGCCCTTCAGCGTCATGGGGGTGACCTGCCAGCTGTTAAAGGTGCCCCGCAGGAACAGGGTGGGGAAATTGTGTTTGAAACGGGGTGCGTAGCGGTCGCGGACCAGCTGGCAGGAATCCCAGACATTGCGGTCGGCCAGGGAGCGCACCAGTTTGATGTACTCGGCGTGGGACCAGGCAAGCGGCGTCGCGCTGTCCGTGCCTTCACCCACGGCATAATGGTGGGTCGCGTTGTCACCCACCCCGTCGAACACCTGTTCCGGCAGCATCAACCCCTCATTGGCAAAATACTCCATGGCCCGCACATAGGTCTGCTTGAGTCCATCCAGCTGCTGCTGGCTGATCTGGCCGTTATTTGCGGCCTTCAGCCGTTCCAGTTCAAAATGGCCGCGCTCACCGGTAAAGATCGGCCACACCCGCCCCCGCTGCAGGGAGTTGCTGCCGCTGTAATTACCCCCGTTATCCGTTCTTTCGCCGTAGCCATCATTGCCGTAACGCCGCCAGCCCGGAAATCCTGCCTGCCCGTCAAAGCTGAAGTCGTACCTCACCCGGAGATTTTCTTCCAGGTCCATGGCGTCCAGTTCGGGCAGAGAATCGAGCATATCGGGGTCATTGGCGGCAACCACCCCGTAACGGACCAGCTCGAGAAAGCCGGCATCCAGCACCTTCTTTTCATTGATTGCCGGCCTGCCGTTGCTGCCGGCAATCATCTCCCCGTCGTTGGGGTTATCATTTTTGCTGATGCGCAGATAATATCTGCCGTTTTTCTCGCCGCCGGTAAAAACACCGCTGGTGGTGAACATGGTGGCGGCGAGCCGGCCGGCGAAGGCATCGGCCCTGGCCTCATACCAGGCGGCGGCGCCCGGATCATGGACCTGGCGGGCGATGTCCGCGGCGGTGATCAGGCCGGTGATGATGGCCGCCTCGGTGGAGGGAGAATAGCCTGCCTGTTCCTCCCAGCGCTCCATCTTGGTCCACGGCGGCTGCACCGTATACTCCTCGCTGCCGCCCGGGAAAGACACCTTGATATCACCGCCGTTGGCCAGAAACTCGGCCGCCGGTTTCAGCATCTGCCAGTAACGCGTAACCAGCTCATCATCGGGCAGCAGCCCATTTTTCCACAGCTTCCAGCCGAGCATGATGGGCATGGCGGTCTGGTCCATCTGGATCTGCAGCCACTCCAGGTGGCCGTCCACCTGGGTTTTCTGCAGGAACCAGCCCGGCCGGCTGCTGTCAATGGTGATGCCGTCCCGCTCCACATGGGTGGACTGCACCTGCACCCGGGGCAGATAGTCAAAGGCGACCCGCGGGGTCTCCCGGTCGCCCAGGGCCAGCAAGGCCATGGCGCACTGGTAGAAATCCCGCGGCCAGACGGCCCGGTAGCCGGTGGCGTATTCGTTGGCCGGGGTGGTATCGCCCCAGGGGATGGAAAGCGAGGCGATCAGCGCGCCCGGGTTCTGCTTGTCCTCCAGGGCTTTCAGCACCATGGCGCTGGCATAGAGCAGCCTGCCCTGGTCCCCGGTGGCGCCGATCATCTCCGGCAGCCGGTAGAGACCGGCCAGATAATCCTCCCAGCCAACGGCCGAACCTGCGCCGTTATACTTGGCGAGCAGGGCCTCATAGCCTTCGGCAAGCGAGGCATCGGCAGCAGCCATGGCCTCCTTGTGACTGGCGCCAAAGCCCACGGCCAGGTCAAAGTCGGCGGTCTGTCCGGCCTGCAGTGTCGTAAGCTTTGCCATCATGGCCACATTGCCGCCGCCGTCGTCGGCATAGTCGTAATCCCAGTCCATTACTCGGTTATCGTTGAGATCCTGCCAGCCGTCGGAGGCGCCGACAAAACCGGCCGACATCCTGGCAAAGGGGGCTGTGCTGCGCAGGCTCAAAAAAAGCTCATGCCCCTGCCGCGCATTGAGATAGCCCCTGCCCTGCTGGTCCCGGCCCACATAAGCCACATCGTAGCGGCCGGAGTTAGCCATGTGCGGATTAATGAGAATATGGGGGGTGATATTGTCTTGGCTGGCGGTGAATCGGACGCGGATAAACAGGGTCTGCCTGTCCGGATCGGTGAAGATGCATTTCTCGATGACGTACCTGTTGTCCCTGTCCGTGTTGGTCACCCGGTAGGCCAGGGAGGTGGGTCGTCCGGCCGTGTCGGTGGTCAGATACTCTATCTGATGCTCGGTGGCGGTCTTTTCCTCGGCAAAAAAATCAGGGCCGGTCACCAGAAACTGCAGATCCTTGATCTGGGCTGCATCGATCCGGCCATAGGCGGTTTCGGTAATGATTCCCTGGGCGATGGAAAACCATACCCTGGAGATGGGACCGCTGGGCCCGGTGTCGCTGTACTGCCGATCCGCATAGCGCTCAAACGAGGTGCCGATGCCGGTTTTGCCCGCATAGGTCCAGGTGGCGTTATCCTGGGCCTGTTGCGCGCCCGGCGCGCCGCCGCCGGCAAAGGCCGACAATGCGGCAACCAATCCCCCAACAACTGCCACCACAAAAGCACTGCATGTTTTTTGCCTCATCATTTGCATTCCTCCTCCTCAAAGCTCTTCTCAATTCAATGCATTGGCGCTGATCCACTCGCCAGGGCGAAAGCACCGGGCCTGCGCCCCTAGGCAGCATGTCATTCGGCGGTAGGAGCGGGCCATGCCCGCGACCTTTTGGCATCACAAAGACACTGTTATCGCGGGCATGGCCCGCTCCTACGCCACGAGACTTTCATAGCAACAAAGCGGCGTCATGGTTGTGCCGCTCTTACGACATGGGGTTTAACCGGAATCCAGACTTCAGGTGATCCTGTGAGGGCTATCCGGTTTTCCTGAATGCCTGATTAAGTCCGGCATGACGGATTTCACCCCTGCAACTCCATCACCTTAAGCTGCTTGAGTTCCTCCAGGGTGAATACCGGACCATCCTTGCACACCAATTTATCATCCATATGGCAGTGTCGGCAGATACCCACCCCGCATTTCATGTGACGCTCCATGGTGGTGATAATATCCCCGTCGGCAAAGCCCCGGTCCGCAAGTTGCGCCAACACCGCCCTGATCATCATGGGCGGCCCACAGAGCAAGGCCTTGGTTTCATGGGGATCAAGGGAACAATGCGCCAAAAGGGCGGTGACCAGCCCCACCTCGCCCTCCCAGCCCGGTTCCGCCCGATCAACGGTGAGCAGACAGGTAACATTCTTTGTTTGCCCCCAGCTGGCCAGATCCTCCTTAAAGGCGATATCGGACGGGGTCCTGCTGCCGTAGAGGATGGTGATGCGGCGCTCATGGCCTGCGGCAAGGCAGGTATTGATCACCGACCGGAGCGGGGCAAGCCCGATGCCGCCGGCCACGAAAAGCAGGTCCTTAGCGGAAAGCGATGCCATGGGAAAGGGGCGTCCGTAAGGCCCGCGCAACCCGACCACATCTCCTCTTTTCATCTCATGCATGACCTCGGTCAATTTGCCCGCCCGACGCACACTCAGATGAATAGTGCCGCCGTTTAACGGGGTGGAGGAAACAGAGATGGGCGCCTCACCGCAATGGGGTATGGACACCATCATGAACTGGCCGGGCTCATAGGAAAATCCGTCGTTATACTCGCGGTCGACAAAGGAGAGGTCAAAGGTTTTGATCTGGGAATTTTCTTCGATCACCTCGCGGATTTCCGCAGGTTTCGGCTGATAGAGATCTTGAGACGAACTTGGCATGATCAGATATTCTCGCAGCAGGTCATATTGATAAAACGGACAATATCCGTACCACCGAAACAGATATTGACGCACCGTCCGCAGCCCACGCAGCTGGGCCGGTTATCTTTTTTCACATCGAACTGCAGCTTGTGCCGGAATCTTTTCTCGATGCCCCGCATCTGCCGGTCCACCGGGTTATGGCCCCCGGCCATGCGGGTAAAGCCGCTGAAGGTGCAGGCATCCCAGCTCCTGATCCGCTCCCCGGCATGGTCCGTTGTCTGCAGATCGCTGATGGAAAAGCAGGTGCAGGTCGGGCAGATGTAGGCGCAGCCGCCGCAATCCTGACAGCGCATGGACAGTTCCTCCCAGACCGACTCGGGCACCTCATCCCTGGCAAGCTTTTTAACGGCCTGGTCAAGATGAACCTGCAGTCTGAATTTACCCCTGGCCTCGAGAAAGGCCTGATACTGCGCCTTGACATCCTGGTCGTCTGCCTCGGCAAAAAACTGCCGCCAGTCGCTGATAATCTCCTGCCCCCGGGACCGGTCGTACTCCACCAGAAAACGGTCGCCCAGGTCGGTGAGCTGCAGATCAAAGCCGAAATCGATAAAAGGGCCGTTGCGGGTGGCATTGCAGAAACAGTTGGCAAAGGGATCATTGCAGTTGAGACCCACCAGAATGGTATTCTGCCTTTTGCGCTGGTAGTTCGGGTCCTTGACGTTTTTTAAAAAGACCACATCCATGTAAAGCACGGCGGAGAGGTCGCAGGACCGCACCCCGAAATAGAGGGTGGGCGGGCTCTCCTCAACCACCGGTTCGAAATGATAGCTGTCGCTGGCCGGGTTGCTGTAGGTGAAGAGTGTCTCCTGCTGGGGGAAGAAAAACTGTTTCAGGGAGTTCTGCGGTTGATTTTCCAGATCAATCCGCACCTCATCGAGGTTGTCGATCCCGGCAAAAAGCGTATCGCCGTGTCTGTTTCGCACCGGGGCGATGAGCCGGTGCGTTTTTTTGAGCTTGCGGAGCAAGGGCAGCAGATGATCTTTTTTGAGAATATATTTATCCGGCATAGGGATCAGACCTTTTCAAGATGAACTGCGCAGATTTTGTATTCAGGGCATTGGGAAAAATGATCTTTGGCGCTGACGGTCAACAGGTTCACCGGCATCTCGCTGAAATGAAAAGTGGTGTACACCTCCCCCGCCTTCACCGTCTCAGTGAGCTGGGCCTTGACCCGCACCTCGCCCCGCCGGGAACGCATGCGCACCATCTCGCCGCCTCGCACCCCAAGCCGGCGGCCGTCCTCGGGATGAAGCTGCAGCAGGGCCTCACCCGCCTCGCGGGACAGCAGCACACTGTGCCGGCTCATGGTGCCGGTGTGGTACTGGTGATAGATGCGGCCGGTGATGAGCAGAAAGGGATAGTCGTCGTCCGGCAGCTCGGCGGGCGGTTCATGGGCGGCTGGTACGAAACGCCCCTTGCCCCTGGTAAAGTAATATTTGTGCAGAAAGGGTGTGCCGCCGTGTTCCCGGTCCCAGCAAGGCCACTGCAGTCCCCAGGAGTTTTCCAGCCGGTCATGATGCATGCCGCCGTAAATCGGGGCCAGCATAGCTATCTCCTCCATGATCTCCGCCGGGCTCTCATAATCCATGACGTAACCCAGCCGCGCGGAGAGATCCATGATGATGTCGGCATCGGTGCGGCTCTGGCCCAGGGGCGGGATCACCCGGCGCACCATCTGCACCCTTCTCTCCGAATTGGTGAAGGTGCCTGTTTTTTCGGCAAAGGAGGCGGCGGGCAGCACCACATGGGCGCGCCGGGCCGTCTCGGTGAGAAAGATATCGGCCACCAGGAGAAACTCCAGGTTGTCCAGGGTCTCCTCCACCCTGGACATGACCGGATCGCTGAGCACGGGATTCTCGCCCATGATGAACATGGCCTTGAGCGGACCGTTTTTCCCGCCATGGGTCATCTCCATGAGGGTGAGCCCGGGCCGGGGAGAAAGGGAAACATGCCAGGCCCTTTCGAATTTCTCCCGGAAGTCATCGATGTCCACCTGCTGGTAACTGGGAAAGACATTGGGCAGTGCCCCCATGTCGCAGGCCCCCTGCACATTGTTCTGTCCCCGCAGGGGATCAACGCCGGTGTCCTCCTTTTCCACATTGCCGGTCATCATGGCCAGATTGGCAATGGACTGCACGTTGCCGGTGCCGCAGACATGCTGGGTGATGCCCAGGCAGTAGCAGATCACCGCCTTCTGGGCGCGGCCATAAAGTCTGGCCGCGGCGCGGATACTGGCCAGCTCCACCCCTGTGATGCGGGCCGCCTCCTCCAGATCGAGCCGAAAGAGCATATCGCGCAGCTCGTAAAAATTCTCGGTGCGCATCTCGATGAACAGATCGTCGGCCAGATTCTCATCGAGAATAATGCGCATCATGGCGTTGAGCAGCGGGATGTCGGTGCCGGGCCGGATGGCCAGATGGATATCCGCCCTTTGCGCCAGCAGGGTGCGGCGTGGATCAATGACAATCAGCCTGGCGCCCCGGTCCATGGCCGTGAACATGCGGCGGGCAACCTGGGGATGGGCCTCGCTGGTGTTTGAGCCGATGACCAGCATCACCTGGGCGTTTTCGATCTCGTTGATCGAGTTGGTCATGGCGCCGCTGCCGAACGTGGTGGCAAGACCTGCCACGGTGGGAGCGTGTCAAAGCCGGGCGCAGTGGTCGACATTATTGGTGTGCAGCACGGCCCGGGCCAGTTTCTGCAGCAGGTAATTCTCCTCATTGGTGCATTTGGCCGAGCTGAGCAGCCCCACGGCATTGCCGTTGCTTGCCGCGGCGATCCTGCCCAGTTCATGTGCGGCAAAGGACAGGGCCTCATCCCAGCTGACCGGCGTGAGTTTGCCGTTTTTGCGCATGAGGGGCTCTTTGAGGCGAGAGGGATGGTGGATGAATTCATGCAGATGCCAGCCCTTGACACAGAGATTGTTTCTGGAAACAGGGTGATTTCTGCTCGGTGTTGCGCCCACCACCCGACCGCGCTGCTCATGGAGATAGACGCCGCAGCCGCAGCCGCAGTAGACACAGGTAGTCAGAATGTCGTGCATGGGGTGCTCCGGAAAAAGTCGTTTAAGTGCGCTAAAGTGCCTGAAATTGCGGTACTTTCTGATCAGATATTTCCTTTAACTTTAGGCACGTTAAGTACTCTGGGCATTGTAGGCACTTTCTTTCTATAGTGTAGGCCGGCAGGCGGCCCCTTTGTCAAGTGTTTTGAGGTTCAGAACGAATGTGCGGGGATCGGCACCGACCCCGGCCATGGTGGGCTGGCTAAAGCACCATGCAGGGGTGGCAACCTGCCGGATTGACTTCCAATCAACTTGCTCCACCACAGATGGATAAATAATTTTGTTAGCTTGAAATTGTGAAAAAACAGTGCTAGCCTGAAAAAGGATTTTCAAACCTTGTCAAGCAACTAGAGCCGGGCACCATGAGGAAAACTCATAATGCTGCCGAAAGGAGGTGAAGAGGAGGATCAACAAGAAACAATCGCAGGTTTTCCGCTTTATGACGGCATAAGGCCGGAGGGTACCAATCATTCTTCATTATCAACGATTCTCGTTTAAGAATCACGTCAACAATTAGAGGTAATAAAAATGAAAAGAGTATTTTTGTGTCTTGCTTTGATGCTGTGCTTTTGCGCCATATCATCCGTTTCTTTTGCTGACCCGAAAGAGGGGGAAAAGGCGTTCGTGACCGAGATGAAAAAGGCCATCCCGGCTGACAGAATCATATCTATTGATGAACTCCACAACAGATGGGAAAAAGCTCAAGGCAAAATAATTCTTCTTGATGTCCGCACCGAGGCGGAATTTGATTGTGGCCACATTATTAACTCGAATAATATTGATTCCGGCCATGCCTACACCATGCCCAAAATTTTCCCGGATGCCAATACCGAAATATATGTCTACTGCCGGACCCAGCATCGGGCTACCTACTTCACCGGCATACTGTACAAATACGGCTACAAAAATGTTTACCTGGTTGAAAGCGGCATTGTCGGCTGGGCCGAGAAAGGTTATCCCCTGGTCAACAAGTACATGGGACAAATCAAGGTTACAGAGTATGCGAAAGAGTTGAAGGAAGATTACCAGCATCGCGACGACAAGTAACCGTTTCAACCAAAGAACTCAACTTTCTGATTTATCCGGCCTGACGGCATTTAATGAAAGCTGTCCCAGGCGGAAAGCACGGTGCATCGTTTCCACCGGTATTTTCTCTCGTAAGTTGCAAAGTCAGAAAGTTGAGGTTAGGATATAACTCACCAATAAATTTACAGAATTATATTACCCTGGGATCAGGATGTTGTCGTTTATACGAGAGGAAGATATTCCTTGACCAATAAGACTGAATCATTTGCTGCACCCTTTATCCCAAAACATCATTACAGTGATGCTTCGACATCGAATTCTTTCCTCACTTCCTATTCAATAATTTCTTTTGGTCACCTATCTTCAGGCTTTTTTCATTTCCCGGCGGGCATTGGCAATAAATTCCCGTGGGTTTATCATTATACCCGCATAACATGCAGAGGAGGAGAAAGGAAGCAATGGGGGCATATATTTCCATTATAATAGCTGATGATACTAGCAGATGATGAAAACCGGGTCGGGCGGTTGTCTGTCCGGCGGAATTTTTTCCTGCCCTAAAATAACCGTCCCGCATCTAAAAAGTAAGGTAAGGAGAGAAGCAATGAAAAAAACTGTCCGCTTGATGCCATTTTGGATGGTCTTCCTCGCATTTTTATTCCTCATGTCAGCATTGACAGCCAATGCGCAGCCCCCGGCTGAGCCGGATACCGGACAGGTTGAGCTGGCTGTTGCGGAAATGGCGTCTCCGACCCAACCTCCATCCAGACCGACAGTACAGATCGACAAGAACAGCCTGGAAAATGGCGGAGAGATCATTGTCACCGGTAAGGCAGCAGCCGGCAAACCGGTCTTTCTTGAGGTGTGGGCCGCGGACAAGACCGTCAGGGCCAATCGCTTTGACAATAAGAAGGACCCCAAAACCGGCATAATTCCCTATGTCTTCTATCTTACCTACGACATGCCGGCCTATTACAAGATCTTCGTGCCCACAAGCGACCAGGCAAAACTCGATGCCATAAAAAAAGAGGGCGACAAGTGGAGTTTTTCCAAGGCCCTGCAGGAGCTTAATGCCGACGCCGCCTATTCGGTGCCGGCCGAAATGTCCATTGAACGCTACAAGGCATCCATTATGGCCAGCATCATCGGCAGCCGCGGCACACTGATGCCGGACATGGACAACAAAGAAAACAGAAAAAGCTCCATGCAGCTGGTCAAATCACGTTTTAAGAGCGCTGACAAGGTGCTGGGGGCGGATATTGTGGTAAATCCGGATGGCACTTTTCGTGCGGCGATCAACATCCGCACCGGCCTTGCCCCGGGAAAATACAATATCGTGGCCGTGGTGGATAAGGACCGGCGCAGTTTCCCAGTGGAATTTGAAAATAAGATCAATTTCCCCCTTGTCTATCTCAGCATCGCCGGCACCAGCCAGAATATCTTCTGGCCTTTCCTGATCACGCTGGGGATCTCCGTTTTCGGCGTGCTCATGGGTGCGGGCGGCGGCTTTATTCTTAATCCCATCCTGGTTTCTCTCTTCCCGCTTCCCCATACCGTGGTGGCGGGGACCGTCATGCCCACCGTGCTTTTTTCCCAGGGCAGCGGCATCTATAACTATTCAAAAATCAAATTCATCAACTGGAAGCTCGGCTGCACCATCGGCGCGTCCATGCTGCTCGGCGGATTCATCGGCCCGAAACTCACGGAGCTGATCACTCTCAATCAGTTCAAATTTGCCTTTGGCTGGATCCTGCTGGTGCTGGCAGCCCTGATGTTCTGGCAGACTACCCCCGGCTACCTCGCCAAGAACAAAAAGGAGAAGGCCATCCTGCAGGAGTTCAAAAAGAGAGCCGAAGAAGCGGCAAAAGCCAAACAGGCGTAAGGGGAGGATACAGCGATGAAAATAGTTTTCTGGCAACAAGAATTTGAGGCAAATATGATCATAGGCTGCATAGGCGGTTTTCTCATTGCCGTCATGTCTTCCATGTTCGGCTTCGGCGGCGGCCCATTCATGGTGCCGCTGATGACTGTCGGGCTGAGGCTGCCCATGTATATTGTGGTTGGGAGTTCTCTGCTGGCAATTTTCTTTAACACAAGCATGAGCACCATCAGGCATTATCAATTCGGCAACTTCGATTTGATCCTGTTTCTGTGCATGTTTCCCGCGGCTCTGCTCGGCGGTTACATCGGACCGCAGATAGCTAAACGGGTGAGCCCCACAGTGGTAAAACGGGTTGCCTGTGTTGGTCTGGTGCTGCTGGGCCTGAAACTGCTCGGGCTTTACTAGCCGCGAGAGTGTATGACAAGACCTGAAACGGAGGAATTGGCATGGTCAAGAAGTCAGTATGGAGCATGTGCGGCATGTGCACTGTTCGCTGTCCGATCCGGGTGGAAACCGAGGACAACAAGGTTACCTGGATAGAAGGAAACCAGCATCTGCTTGGGGGCGCCCTGTGCGCCAAGGGATCGGCGGGAATCGCGCTGTTAAATGATACGGAGCGTCCTTTACGTCCCCTCATCCGCAAAGGGGGGCGGGGAGCCGGCCGCTGGGAAGAGGTGAGCTGGTATGCCGCACTCGATTACGTCGCCGACCACCTGAAAACCATCATCAAGAAACATGGGCCGGAAAGCATCATGCTCAGTTGCCGGGGAGGTCCTTTCGTCGATCTGCTCAAGGCATTTATCCATGGCCTGGGCTCGCCCAACTTTACCAATCACGACAGCGGCTGCGGCCGCAACGTGCATCATGCCAGCCTTTCACTCTATGGATTGGGTCGCAAGGGCTTTGTCTACGACATCAAAAAAAGCAAACATCTGGTGCTGTTCGGCCGCAATATCCTTGCCTCCCTGCGCATCGCCGAAGTCAACCAGGTGCTTGATATGCTGGATGCCGGAGGCAAGATGACCTATGTTGACGTCAGGCAGTCCCTGACCGGCATCAAGGCCACGCGTTTCTTCCAGGTACGGCCCGGCACGGACTATGCCCTGGCCCTGGGTATTATCCACGAGGTGCTGAAGGAAAAGGCCTATGACCAAGAGTTTATCGAGAAGTATGTCAGCGACTTCGATAAACTCGAGGAATTCGTGGAAACCTATACCCTGGCGTGGGCCGCCAGTGAGTGCGGCATCAAGGCCGAACGAATCAGGGACTTTGTCCAGGAGATTGCCGCTGACCGGCCAAAGGTTATCTTCCACCCCGGCTGGATGATGTCGCGTTACCAGGATTCCTTTTACGCCAGCCGGGCCCTGCATATTCTCAATGTCCTGATGGGCAATGTCGAGGTCGAGGGCGGACAGATCTTTGCCAAGGGACCGGGCGACTGCGGAGCAAAAGGGCTCAGGAGCCTGGATGCCCAGGTGCCGAAACCCACGGCCAAAAGGGCTGACGGCGTGGGGTGGAAATATACCCACTTTGACAAGGGGCCAGGGCTGTTCCCCCTCTTCTATGAGGCGATGCAGACCGGTGAGCCCTATCCCCTCAAAGCCCTGATCTGCGTGCGGCATGATCCGTTCACCTGCTTCCCAGACCCCCAGGCGCAAAAGGAGGCGCTGGACAAACTCGACCTGCTGGTGTCCGTGGATACCCATTACAGTGAATTCGGCTGGTACAGCGACATCATTCTGCCCGAATCCACCTATCTGGAACGGGACAGCCTGATTGCCACCCAGAAGGGGCCGAAACCTCGTTTCATCATGAGGCGCAAGGCAGTGGAGCCCCAGCATGACACAAAGTCCCTTAATGAAATCATCAAACTTCTGGCCGACCGCCTGGGCATCGGCCAGTATTTTCCCTTTACCACCACCGAGGAGTTATGGAACTGGCAGCTGGAACCCACCGGTTTTACCATCAGTGATTTTGATGCCAAGGGTTTTATCTCATTGGCGGACCAACCGGTCATGTTTGATCGCACTCAGCTTGACGGCAAATTCAAAACTCCGTCCGGCAAAATCGAGATCATCAGCCAGGTGCTGACCGAGGCCGGCCTGCCATCGCTGAAACCTTACGTGAGCCCGGCAAAACCTGCCAAGGGCCAGTTCCGTCTCGTCTTTGGCCGCTCGCCGCTCCATGCCCACAGCCACACCATCAACAATCCACTGCTGCATGAACTGATGCCGGACAACACCCTGTGGATCAATAAAAGGCAGGCAGCGAAACTTGGGGTCACCGAAGGGGACTGGGTTGATGTCATCAGCAATGGCGTCACCGGCACCATCAAGGCGCATGTCACCGACTTCATCCACCCGGAGGCGATTTACATGGTGCATGGCTTCGGGCGGCAGGTGCCCCTGCAGACCCGGGCCTACCATGCCGGCATTGCCGATCAGAAGCTGATGAAAGGATTCCTGACCAAAATGGATCCCGCCGGTGGGGGATTATGCCTCTGCGAGTGCTTTGTCACCGTGCGACGCAGTTCGAAAAACCCGAAACGAATGGTGGAACTATGAAAAAGTACATGCTCTATCTCAACTCGAAGCGGTGCATCGGCTGCCACGGCTGCGAGATCCACTGCAAGACCAACAAAGGCTTGCCGGTCGGCCCCATTCTCTGCGAGATCAGCCAGGAACCGCTCAAAATGGTGGCGGGAGTGCCCAAGACCGAGTTCCGGTTCCGTTCCTGCTATCATTGCGAAGACCCAGACTGCGTGGCGGTCTGCCCGACGGGCGCCATGCAGAAACGGCATGACGGCATTGTTCTGGTTGAGCAGGAGAAATGTATCGGCTGTATGGCCTGCATCGGCGCCTGCACCTGGGGCGTGCCCCAGCTCAATTCGGATACCGGTAAGGTGGTCAAGTGCGATTACTGCATGGACAGGATTGATGCCGGCCTTAAACCCGCCTGCGTCACCCGCTGCGCCACCCATGCCCTCAAATTTGTCACCTTGCAGGAGATTTAGCGACTTCCGTCAAAAATGGCCAGTGTTTATCGAAAATTCATAACCCTTCAACTAACCATTTTCAGTTTTCCAGGCAGGTCCAGTTCGTTTTCACCAGAAGCTGCGGAAGAAACATCTTCCGCAGCTTATTCCGTTTCAATTCGTTTCGATTAGATCAATTACTAATCCCACCTAACTACAAATTAATTACGAGCCCATTAGAACCATAAGGCATAGGAGTTAACTCGTTGTAATACGGCGATTTTCTTTTGCATATTTTCCTGATTTATGGTATTGTTAATGAATGGCCGTTCATTCATTAATCTTAAGGAGACCAGGAGAAACTTTCATGAAAAAGATTTTGTCCACCGTACTTGCCTTGAGTGTATCTGTCGCGCTACCCGCCATAGCCGATGCACAGAGCACATCACAAGATGATATCAAGAGGGAGCTTGAGGCCATGCGCGCCCAGCTCGCCGCCCAGATGGAGAAAATTTCCGCCTTGGAAAGCAAACTTGAACAGGTGGAAAAACAAAAGGTTGAGGGGGCTGTTGTTGAAGAAAAGGCTGCAGGCAAGGTTGCGCTGGCCAACAAATTCATTAACCAACTGACCCTTAAGAGCGACCTGCGCGTCCGTTATGATCGGGGTAGCAGAAACTACTACAATGAGTCATCCAGTAATGACTATAACCGTGACCGGTGGCGAACCCGTTTCCGCATAGGCTTGGTGTGGGACAATGAGGCTGAGGATTGGCAGGTAGGCGCCGGCCTTATCGCCAATGACCAGAATCAGGCAACCAACTCCAATGGCACCTGGAGTCAGAACAGTGCCTTTGATCGCAACTATGTCAGTCTCGATTATGCCTATGCCAAGCACAAATGGCAGGACTTCAGCTTCACCCTCGGCCAACAGCCCAACCCGTACGAAATGGCCTGGGTCATGTATGACGGTGACGTGCGTTTTGCCGGCCTCACCGCCCAATACGGCCAGAAGACCGGACCATTTGCCACACTGGGCGCCTATGACGCCAAACTGGTCCCTACTGGGAACAGTGCGGGAGATAACACGGCAATGCTCTATTATGGCCAGGCCGGTTACCGGGGTGCAGCAGGGGATGTGAAGTACACCCTGGCAGCCGGCTACCAGAAATATGACCAATCATTAATCAACGATTACAGCGATAGCTCATTAGGCAATATTGACCCTGACGAATACGGCCTGGAGATTGGTGACCTGTATGGGAAGATTTCCGTCCCGGCCGGCAGTGCCACGCTTGGTGCATATGGCCAGATCTGGAAGAATTTCGGCGCCGATGGCGATGTGGGTGAAAGCCAGATAAAAAATTTCCCAAAGGAACCTGATGATGCCGACATGGGCTGGGCTGTCGGGGTGAATGCCCAGATAGATAAAATTTATCTTGGTCTGGACTATTCAGTCATTGAAGCTGATTCTCTCTATGGTTTCCTGGCCGATGCCGATTTCGGCAGCGGAATGTCCTGGACCAACAAGAAAGGCTACCGGCTGCAGGCTGGATATGATTTCACCAAAAACTGGTCAGCACTTATCAGCTATCTCTGGTACGAACAGGACGAAGATTTCTATAATGCATCCACCTCAAAGGTTGAAGATGCTGAGATAATTTTTATAGACGCCAAGTATAAGTTCTGATGAGCGAAGTCTGATCAAGGCCCCATATTGACTGAACAACACAGGGCGATCCGGCACATCCGGATCGCCCCGTTTCTTTTTTCAACCTGCTGCTAATTTATGGTCACGGCAAATCCTGTGGGTTGGCTATTGCGGGCAGAGACTGTGCCTTTGCATGCTTCGATGCAGGTCTTGACAATGGCAAGGCCAAGGCCCACGCCGCCGGAATCCCGATCCCGGGAAAGTTCGGGACGTAAGAAAGGCTCGAAGATGCGCTTCATCAGCTTCTCGGCCACTCCCGGACCGGAGTCTCTTATTTCAATAGCTACCACAGCATTTTTTCTCTCTGCAGTAATGTAAATCGTGACCGTCTTGCCGGCGTATCTCACGGCATTTCTGATAAGGTTGGCAATGGCCCTGGTCAGCAGCTCGGGGCCGCCACAACAGAAATGCCCGCATCTATCTGCACGACAATCTCTGCCCCGGGAGCCCCTTCCCGCTGCACCACCCCCTGCACCAGGGGCAGCAATTCCGTTACCGCCAATCTGATCCTCGCCGGGTTCATTTCCGCCCGTGAAAATGATAGCAGTTCATTCCCCAGGTTTGACATGTGGTCCACATCCTCCATGACATCTCTTGTCCGTTCCCGGTTATCTCCCTCAAGACGCTGCTCCAGGATGCCGAGTCCCAGCTGAATACGGGCAATGGAGGAGCCGAGTTCGCGGATTGAATCAACCTGCTTGTGTGGTCTGAGGCGGGTAGTACAATTCGAAGATCACGACATCGTAGCGAATCGTAGCGATAGGACTTCTCGCACGCGATCCGCCCGATATTCCCGTGGGATCACCTCCTCGACAAGGGGTAAACCCAACATGCCGATAAAATAAGTGAAAGAGCAAAATCTATCGGGATAAAAGGAAATAATGAATACGGGACCGGAACCAACCGGGTGTAGCCTACAAAAAACGTGATATAAGTGGTATAATTAAAGACTGCATGGGATATACTGTATCCTTTTTCAACCATGCTGAATCCTGGAAAATTGAAGACCTTTCCTTCTGAAATTACGTTTTAACAGTTCATGCAGGGTCCACAGCGCACAAGCCAGCCCCTGCGGAGTGAAAAAATTGAGGGTTAAACAAAATAAACAATCGAGCGGCCAAAGCTCTTCGGACCAGGGGCAGAACCGGAATGAAGACGAAAGCACATTTCCGAGTCCCGAAGAGATAATGATCTCCTCAATGCCCCGTACATTCACAGATGAGGTGCGGGAATTCCTTTCCGCATGCCTGTGCCTGCACAGCTATAATCTTTTCAAGAACCCCTATATCTGGTTCGGGCTTCTCTGGGGGATACCTATTCCGCTTGTTACAACTTCTCTGGCAATGACTGCCAAGGGCCACCTTGCCCCAGACATTTCTGATATTTTCCAGAGCCCACTCCAGTGTTTTTTTCTGGCGCACCCGCTTTTATTCGGGGCACTATTCGGCATACTTGGCACTATACGTCAGGAAAAAGACACACAGATTCAGAATCTGGTTGAAGAACTGAGGGAACTGTCAACCAAGGACCCGCTGACCGGCCTGGCCAACCGACGCCATTTCATCCATACCTTTGAGGAAGAGGTTGCCAGAACCGTCCGCCAGAACCTTCCTCTGTCAATTATTTTTCTTGACCTGGATTTTTTTAAAAAAATCAATGACACCCACGGACATCTGAGGGGAGACACAGTGCTCAGGGAAGTCAGCCGCTATATGCAGCAACAGTGCAGACCATATGATACGGCGGCGCGCTGGGGAGGTGAAGAGTTTGTCATTCTGCTGCCTGCAGACGATGAAACAAAAGCGGCCGCCTGCGCAGAGAGGATACGGTGCGGCATAGCCGCAGGTTTCAGTGAGGAAATCCCGTTTCCGGTGACGATCTCAGCCGGAGTCGCCCGGTATAAAGCAGGCGACACCCTGGAAAAACTCACGGAACGGGCTGACCAGGCACTCTACAGAGCCAAGCAGACCGGCAGGAACAGGGTTGTCCTATGGCAAAAACAGGATTGCGGACCATGTCCTGCCAAGGACGCATGAGACTGACGGCAGGAACCGATACCGTTAGCCGTCCCTTCAATAATCCAAAAACCACCCCCAGCGTCAAGCGGGGGAAACTGTTTTTTCGCGCCCGAAATTCTCCTTTCAATCAAAAACAGGAACCGAGGGGAAAAGGGAGGTGTCGGTGTGGGGGATGAAGCGGGAGCCGGAGAAACGGATCATGAACTCCTGGTTGACGTTGAGCTCCAGGTAGGTAATTTTGCTGATCAACTGCCGGCAGCGCTCTCGGCTACGCCTCTCAAGCAGGATCAGTTCCGCCCCGGCCAGAGAGCTGTTGCCGATGGACTGAAAGGTTTGCAGTGGCAGATCGGGCAGCATGCCCAGGGTGATGGCCCGGCGCGGGTCAATATGGCGACCAAAGGCCCCGGCCACATAGATGCGGTGCAGATCAGCGAATTCCAGCCCCACCTGATTAATCAGGGTGGTCAGGATCGCATACATGGCAGCCTTGGAGCGCATCATGGCATCAAGGTCCACCTGACCCAGCACCACCGGTTCACCGCCGGCCGCCTCTGCAGGGCCGACCACGACAAAGGCCGGACCTTGCGGGGTATCGATAAAACGATCAGGACAGCGCTCCAGCCTGAATTTGCCGCGGATGTCAATGATTCTCGCCAGATACAGACAGGCCACCAGATCAATGATGCCTGATCCGCATATGCCCCGCGGTTTGCCGTTGTCAATGGTCCGGTAGCGCAGCTCCAGGGTCTGCGGATCAATCTCCACATGCTCGATGGCACCGGGTCCCGCCCGCATGCCCATGCGGGCCACCCCGCCTTCGAGTGCCGGGCCGGCGGCCCCGGCGCAGGCAATGAGCCATTCCCTGTTGCCCACAACCACCTCGGCATTGGTGCCCACGTCAATCAGCATGCAGGTCTCATCTTGCTGGTCCATGCCGCTGGCCACGATACCGGAGATGAGATCGCCGCCGAAATAGCTGCCGATACTGGGCATGACCCACACCGGCGCCGCCGGATGAAGAGCCAGACCGATTTCCGCGGCCGCAAAAGGATCAGGGCTGTTGACCATGGGGATGTAAGGTTCCCGGCAGAGGTGAAAGGGATTAAGCTGCAGCAGCAGATGCACCATGGTGGTGTTGCCGCTCACCGAAAGCGCCCGGATATTTTCTCTTTTTTCCCCTGCCAGTTCGGCCAGATCTGTGGCCAGCTCGTTGATCGTTGCCACAATAATTTCATGCAGGCGGCGCAGACCGTTCTCTTTGGCGGCATAATGAATGCGGGTGAGGATGTCGGCGCCGAACTCGATTTGGCTGTTCTCCCGGTTGCTCCTGGCCACCACCCGGCCGTCTACCAGATTGATCAGGCTGGCCTCAAGATGAGTGGTGCCCAGATCAAGGGCCATGGCGGGCAGCATAACGGGCTGCTCCGCCATAAAATCAACCAGCACAGCTCCGGCGGGCAGATCATTGATGATGGCCGCCCCTTTAAAGCCGGCTTTCCTGAAATTTGCTGCAATCTCCGCCATATGGCGCAAGGGGATCGTCAGCGCCATACCCTTTGCGGCAGACACTGCCTTTTTCAGCCGGTCGATGTCGCCGGTATTATCATGCAGGCTGGGAGCAATCGCCTCAACCGCAACTGCAAAAACAAATGGTTGCATACCCTGATTCGAAAAAAAGTGTTAGATATGGTGAAATATGATAAATTGAAATGTTTTTAACACTCTCATACCAACTAGCTCAATATAATTATGACAAAAATTCTGGCAATAATGACCGGCGGCGGTCTGGGCGCCGTTTTCCGCTATCTGCTTTTCGTCCTGGTTCAGCGATTTACCTCACAGGCCTTTCCCTTTGGCACCCTGGCGGTGAATCTCCTCGGCTCCTTTCTCATCGGCTATCTCTGGGCATTTTTCGAGGGGACGCGGTTGACCGGCAGCTGGAAACTCTTTATTTTCACCGGTTTTCTCGGCGGATTTACCACCTTCTCGACCTTTGCCAGGGAGGCGACCCAGCTGCTGAAAGTGGGGGAATACAGGACTGCTCTGACCTATATGCTGATCAGCAATATTGCCGGCATCCTCCTGGTATTTTTCGGCTTCATGCTGGCCAGACGATGAGCCCTCCTCGGCAGGACCGGCCTGCACGCAGCAGATATCTGCAAATCTTAATGGATGATTGACTTGCCCCTGTTACTTTACGCATACCTGGTCACCGAGACGTTGGCTCCCTTCTTTGCCAGCCTGCTTATTCTGACGACAATCCTCTTTCTCGGACGCATCCTTCCCCTGTTTGACTTCATCATCAACTTCGGCATCAGCCTGCCGGACTTTATCAGGCTGTGCGCTTACATGGCGCCCAATCTCTTCCTGTTTGCCATTCCCATGGCCAGCATGCTGGGGGTCATCCTCTGTTTCACCAGAATGGGCAACGACAATGAACTGATCGCCTTAAAAGCTGCCGGCATCGGTCTCTACCGCATGCTGCCTGCGGTGGTCTTTTTTGCCTTGTGCACCTCTCTGCTGACCGGCTATTTTTCCACCACCCTGATTCCCAGCGGCACCACTGCCATGAAGAAACTTTTTTTCCAGCTGGCCAAGGAGAAAATCGACAAGGGACTGCAGGAGAAAAAATTCAGCGACGGCCTGCCGGATGTGGTGATCTATATTGATCAGAAGGATCCGAAAACAGGTAAATGGCATGGCGTCTACGTGGCCGACAGCCGGGACAGCGAAAATCCCCTCACCATCATTGCGGAAAGCGGCTTTATCCATGCCGACATGCCGAACCTGCTGCTCACCCTGCAGCTCGACCACGGCTCCATTCACCAGGCCAAGGAGGACCGCACCCAGACGATCAGCTTTGCCACTTACCGCATCAATATTCCCCTGCAGGGACCGGGCATGGATGATGAAGAGGGAGCAATGTCCATCAGCAACAGCGAAATGACCCAGCATGAAATCACAGACTATGTGTCTACCCATGGGCGGCAATCCCCTGAGAGCATCTCGCAGTTGATCCAATATCATCTCCGGCTGGTGCTGCCAGGCGGCTGCTTTATCCTGACCATTCTCGGTCTGCCCCTTGCCCTGCGTACCAGGCCGGGTCAGCGCTCAATAGGCGTCCCCCTGGGACTGATCATCTTCATCTGTTATTATGTGATTCTGACCACCGTCAAATCCTTTAGCGCCGGCAGCCCCTTGCCCGTGGCCATCACCATGTGGCTGCCCAATATTATCTTCGGCGTCGTGACTCTCTACATACTCCGTTTCGCCAACCGGGAAAGCACGCTGCACCTGATCGATTTTTTCATCAGAATCATTCACCTCATGCAGAGCATTCTGCCCGGCCCGGGAAAGAAGAAGAATTCATGACACTGCTTGACCGTTATATTTTCAGACAATTCTTCATGAATCTGTTGCTGGTGCTAGCTTCGCTGGTGGCAATCTATCTGCTGGTCGATTTCTTTGAACGGATAGACAACTTCACCGAGGCGGGCAAATCCATTGGTCTGGCTCTGACATATTTTCTGCTCAAAATTCCCTTCATTTACAATCAGATGGCGCCGGTATGCATTCTGCTCGCCGGGGTTATCACCCTGGGGCTGCTGAGCAAGAACCGGGAACTGATGTCGCTCAACGCCGGCGGAATTTCGCTCATGCGTATCGTGGTGCCGCTTATTGCCGCCTCGCTGCTGTTCACCTTGCTGACCGTCGCCGTTGGCCAGTGGGTTCTGCCGCGCACCAATACCAGAACCAATGAAATATGGTACCGGGAGGTCAACGAGCAGGTCGCCAACGGCATTGTCAGAAAGGGGCGCATCTTTTACCGGGGCACGGAAGGGATCTATACCTTTAAGCGGCCGGATCCGAAGTACAATGATTTTACCCAGTTCAACTATATAGCCTGGGATGCCGCCCGCCAGTATCCGGCCCTGCTTCTTACCGCCCAGAAAGCCTCCTGGTCGGATACGGGTTGGTCCTTTAAGCGCGGGCAGCTGAAAACACGTGGGCAGGATGGAAGCTACGATATCAAGCTGTTCAAGGATCTCCAATATGCCCTGCCCGACACCCCGGCTGATTTTTTCGTCCCGGAATACCGGGTCACCGAACTTTCCCTTTATGAACTGCATCGGAAGGCCATGGCCAGCCTTAAAAAGGGAGACTGGCGAGGCATGGTGGCAATCAATCAGCGCCTGTCCTTTATTTTTCTCGGGGTGCCGCTGCTGCTGCTCTCCATTCCGCTGATGCACTCGCTGCAGCGCAAATGGAACAGAGACCTGTCCATGACCATTCCCATCAGCTGCGTACTCGCTTTTTTTGCCTGGGCTCTGTGGAACGTCACCCAGTCCCTGGCCCAGGCGGCCTTTGTCAATCCCCTTATTGCCTCCTGGTCCATCCATGTTATCCTGACCGTGACCGGGTTGATTCTGCTGTGGCGGATGAATAGAATATAAAAAATCTGAGTGATTTTGAGAAAGAGAAAGTGAAACAGGAAAATCCATTTGCCCAGTTGCGGCCTGACAGTCGTGTCGGCATTGTCGGCATCCCCCCCCTGGCAGTCATCGGCAGACTGAACAGCCTGGGGGCGCGTATCCATGATCTGGATGAACCCCAGGTCAACACGGACATGGAAGTGACCGCCCCGTTTCTGCCCAGGGTCTATTGCGCCATTCTCCGCACCGCGGTGCTTAATGCCCTGCACCTGGAACTTGACATGATCGTCATCGATGTGGGGCCGGGGAAATGCGACTGCGCGCTCCACGTGTCAACCGTGCTGCAGGACGTGCTGCGCATCCCGGTCATCCGTACCCGCAATGAGGACGATGTTCCTTTCGGCCATCCGCTGTGCGAGACCAGGATGAGTCTACTGGAAAAATTGCAGAGAATTACCGCAGGCGTGCAGAGCGCCGCGCCCTATCAGCCGGAAAAATTCCCGCCCTGCAAACCCACCGCAGCCTTCTGGGGGGTACCGCCCAGGGACTTCTCCCTGCTCACCCACTTTCCGGACACCACCCATATCTACGGCTGGACCCGCTGCATGGAAAACAAAACCCCGGCCGACGGGGAACTTGAGGAAATATTTAACGCCGATGTGCCCACCATATTCTTTGCCCAGTCCTTCTGCGCCAAAACCGCCCTGGCAAAATTTCTGGCCGCCAAACACCCCCGCGGCCTTTTTCTTGATGTGGATGTGACCTGCAGCAGCAGCACCCAGGCAAAAATCCAGGCCTTTCTCGAGCTTTCCGGAGTCGACCATGCTTCTCGCTGATTTCGGCACCTCTTACTGCAAGTTCCGTGAACTTTCCGAGTCGGCCGGACACCCTTACCTTATCGCCACCAAGGACCTGCCGAAGAATTTACGGGTGGATCTAGCCACCGGCCACAACGGCAAACGCTTCAGCGACCGCTATGTAAACGAACTGACCGCCCTGGCCAGAGGCGGCGAGGAACTGATCGCCGCCCCGGATTATGTGCTGCTCGACTGCGGCAGCCGGGACATCAAGTATGTCTCCTACCGCCACGGCAAGCTGGCCGACATGGGCTGGAACAGTGAATGCGGGGCCTCCATGGGTTTTACCATCGAGCTGCTGGAAAAATATTACAATCTCGACTATGACACACTGGCGGTGCCGGACCGAACCTTTTCCATCACCTGCGGCGTACTGGGCATGAGCCACATCTTTGACGCCGTGACATCCGGCATCAGCGAGGCAGAGGCGGTGGCCCGCTTTGTCAAGGGCATCGCCCTCAACGCCTATCGTTTCAGCGGCTCCCCCCAGACCCTTTACCTGTCCGGCGGCCTGTGCGATAATCCCCTTTTTGTCAGCAGTTTTCCCTGTAACATAATCCCTCTGGGCCGATACGTTCTCATTAAAGGCCTGGAAAAAACCGCCAGAGAGCTCCTGTCAATTGCCCTATGACCACACAGCAGAATCCGCAGAATCGTCCAAACTGTTTTGGCTGCCGCAATTTTTTTATCACCCATGAACCATCTCGCCCATATGGTTGCCGTGCCATGGGTTTCAAATCAAAAAAAATCCCGTCCCAGGTTGTCTTTGACAGCTCAGGCATGGAATGCCAGCTTTTTGTCCTGAAAATAACACCCCGTCAGTAATCGGCAGCGCTGCCGCTCCGCCGCAAATAAAGCATTAAGGTTCATATTTCCCCTTGCACTTTTCCTGTCAAAATGATATTGGTAGTACCAATAATGCTATTTTAATAAATTGGTACTACCTTTGCTATTTTTATGAAGAAAGAAACCACTCCTGACCAGGGAAAACGCCTGTACGAAGAGATCGTGGAACAGATCCAGCAGCTCATCCTCCGGGGCGAGCTGAAGGCCGGCGACAGGCTGCCGCCAGAGCGGACTCTTGCCCAGACCTTCAAGGTCAGCAGGAACTGCGTCCGGGAGGCGCTCCGGGCTCTGACCGAAAAAAAATTGCTGGAAAGCAGGCGGGGAGACGGCACCTATATCTGCAGCCCGGACGATTCGGCCCTGGTGTCGTCCCTGGCCCAGGCCATCCAGGTGCAGCAGAACCGCCTGCGCGATATATTCGAATTCAGACAGATAATCGAGCCGCAGATCGCCGCACTCGCCGCCCGCCATATCACCCCGGATGAATTATCCCGCCTCAAGATCCTGGTCTTTGAGCAGGAGCGAAAAAACTTTGCTGAAGAAGACATGGCTGAACTGGATATGGAGTTTCATCTCCTTCTGGCCGAGGCAGCGAGGAACATGGTCCTGCTTGAGGTGGTCAAACTGCTTAACTCCATTCTGCTTGAGACCCGCTCCGAGTTTCTCCAGAGCGAGGCCCGACGCACGGCCTCGGTCAGGTCCCATATCGACATCATCAATTCCCTGGAAAAACACGATGAGGACGCTGCCTGCCGGGCCATGCAGAACCACCTGCAGAAGGTGAAACAGACCGTTTACGGCGATGCATGAAAATATAGGTAAAGGCTCAAATCCTATTTTTTAAAAAATTATCCGCCAATATCATTAAGTTAAAAGTGAGTGGCAGAGGAGACAGATTTTATTTTTCCTTTTCCAAAGCTGGGGACAGAATGATTTTCGCCAAACCCGCGAAAAAAATTCAGTCCCCTCGGTCCGGAGGAAAAATAAAATCTGTCTCCCGGCCTTATAGTTAACGACATTGAATTAACCCTTGGAGGAACTTCATGATTACCATCCTTCTCACCTACTCGCTGGTCGGCGCGGTTTCCGGAGTCCTTGCCGGACTGCTCGGCATCGGCGGCGGACTGGTCATCGTCCCCATGCTGGTATTTTGCTTTACCTGGCAGCAGATCCCCAATGAACTCATCATGCATCTGGCCCTGGGAACCTCCATGGCCAGCATCATCTTCACCGCGGTATCAAGTTTCTGGGCCCACCACAAAAGGGGGGCAGTGCACTGGATCGTGGTGCGCCGCATCGTGCTCGGCATCTTTCTGGGAACATTTATCGGTTCCTGCTTTGCGGCCCGCATGTCCACCAACTTCCTCAAGGTTTTTTTCGTCATCTTTCTCTTTTATGTGGCCAGCCGGATGCTGCTCAACAAAAAGCCAAAACCCTCCCGCCAGCTTCCCGGCCCAATGGGCATGTTCGGCGTGGGCAATGTGATCGGCGCATTCTCCAGCATGGTCGGCATCGGCGGCGGCACCCTGTCCGTGCCCTTTATGACTTGGTGCAATATTGCGGTGCATGAGGCCATCGGCACCTCGGCTGCCATCGGCTTTCCCATTGCCATCGCCGGCACGGCCGGATACATTTATAACGGGCTGCAAACCGCCAATCTCCCTCAATATTCGCTGGGCTATGTCTATCTGCCCGCCCTGGCAGGACTCATCGTCACCAGTGTCCTCACCGCACCCCTTGGCGTGCGGCTGGCCCACAGCCTGCCGGTGGGACGGCTGAAACGCATTTTTGCCGTCCTGCTTTACATCGTCGGTACCCGCATGCTGGTCAGCCTGTTCTAAGCCCCCCTCACCCGTCTTGAACATGCAACAAATAATGACCGGATCTGCTTGATAAAAATCATTGACACCCCATGCGGCATGGGTAAAAATACCCCCGCGTCAATTTTTGCCTAAAACATGGGGTATCAAATCAACTCTAAGCGCACGGGGAGGAAATTTCGTGAAAAAATTTGCACATTCGGGATTCATGCTTTTGTTTCAGGTGGTGTTGCTGGCTCTCTTTTTCCTGACACCAACGCCGGCCTCTGCCGACCCGCTGAAAATCGGGGTCATTCTGGCGGAAACCGGCCCAGCCTCCTTCCTCGGCGGACCTGAGGTCCGCTCCCTGCGCATGCTTGAAACGGAAATAAACGACGCCGGCGGCATCAGCGGCAACCAGGTGCAACTTATCTTCCGCGACTCCGGCGGCACCCCGGAAAAAGCCGTCTCGTTTGCCCGCCAGCTCATCGAGGAAGAAAAGGTCTTTGCCATCATCGGCCCCTCCACCAGCGGCGAGAGTCTGAAGATCAAGAAAATCTGTGAAGACGCCGGGGTTATTCTCATCTCCTGCGCCTCGGCCGAGCTGATTGTCATGCCGGTCACCCCCTATGTGTTTAAAACCGCCCCCACGGACAGCTTTGCCGCCCGCCGGATTTTTGAAACCATGAAGGAGATGTCCATCACCAGCATTGCGGTGCTCACCGGCAATACGGGATTCGGCAAGGCCGGCAAGGACCAGATGGTAAAGATTGCCCCGGAGTACGGTATTAAAATTGTCGAAAACGAGACCTATGATAAGAACGCCACGGATTTAACCTCCCTGGTGGCCAAGATCAAAGCCAATCCCGAGGTGCAGGCTGTGATCAACTGGTCCATTGTGCCGGCCCAGTCCATCATCGCCAAAAACATCCGCCAGGCAGTCTGGAATATCCCCATCTTCCAGAGCCACGGCTTTGCCAATATCAAATATGTGGAAGCGGCCGGAGCAGCGGCGGAAGGCATTATCTTCCCCGCCAGCCGGCTGATGATCGCCGACAGCCTCCCCCCCGGCCCGCAGAAGGATTTCCTGATGAAATACAAGACCGACTATGAGACGAAATACGGTGAAAACGTCAGCACCTTTGGTGGTCATGCCTATGATGCCATGCTGATCCTCAAGCAGGCCATTGAAACCGCAGGCACGGATACGAAAAAGATCCGGGACGCGGTGGAGAACATCAAGGGTTTTTACGGCACGGCCGGCGAGTTTAATTTCAGTCCGGAGGATCACTGCGGCCTGGGCATCGATGCCTTTACCATGCTGACCGTGAAAAACGGCAAATTCGCGCCGCTGAAATAAGATGATCTCGTAAAAAGTCTGTTTTCACCACGGAGCACACAGAGATCACAGAGAAAATATTTTTATTTTCAGCAAGTTATCTCTGTGTGCTTCGTGCTCTCCGTGGTTAATTTTCAATTTTTACGAATTCAGCAAATAAGATGGCTTTGGGAGCGGGCCTTACCCGCGACCTTTGGCATAGCCAAAATTCCATTATCGCGGGCAGACAATGATTTTCATAAGGGACTCGGAAAATACTAATATACCTGGATCGCGCCCGGATTTGGGTTAGATTTGGCTGCACCGATTGAGCAAAACCGCAAGCGTAGCAGGGCTACGTTGAGGATTTTGCGATTGAGGCGCAGCCAAAGATGACCCGAAGACGGGATGCGTGATGGTAAATTGGTATTTTCCGAGTCCCTAAGGTGAGAACAGGAGATTATCGCATTGTGTATGAGATTCATGGAGACCTGCTGGTCATTCTTGTGGAGAAGATGGGCTATAGAGAAGACATTTACAAAAATCTCCCATAGATTTGATTCCGCCTTTCCTTTCTCCCCCTATCTATCCCGGCATTGTAACGTCAGAACTCCTGATGTCGTGACGCAATTTCAATAGGTTATGCCACCGTCAGGGATTCTGTCCTATTACCAGTTTGAGTGTTCTAAAATACTTGAAGTACTTAAAGTGCCCTTGTGCCCCCTGAGGGTATAAAATTAGAGGAGTTATCTGATCAGAAAGTACCGCAACTTCAAGTACTTTAGGCATTTTAAGTACTTTAGGCACTCTTCTCGAATCGCAATCATGGTATCAAAGTAAAATCTGCCGAGATCAGGTTGTCTGAAGTTTTATCACTGTCCGGTTATTGGCCAATAACATGATATGTTCCGGACAAATAACCATACAGGAATTCATGGTTCTCGACGTCATCAGCAATGGCCGTGCTGAGTAAAGCAAATAAATGCTACCAAAAGGAGTCTCTTCATCATTACTCATACCGCAGCCAACGCCTGAATTAAGCCACGCCGCGAAGCGCCGTCGGCTTGAATGAATCGTTAGGCCTGCTTGAGACAGAGTTTTCTGTTGATTGCACGGATAACTAGACCATAAGAAATGAATTCAGGCGCAACCACATCTCGGCGAGCCTCCAACTGTTGCGCGGCATCACCGCGGCATCAGGGCGAACACACCCCAGCCCAGGTATTCACGCGTGTAAGCGGCGTAGCGCTCCGGTTCCGAGGTCAGTTGGGCTCGAACCTCTTTGGCTAACTCGTCGTCGGGATTGGCTTCAAGCCATCGGCGCATGGTGAGCCATTTTGCCGCCTCGTATCTGTCCCAGCCGTCTTGGTCAGCCAGAACCATTTCCACGACGTCGTAGCCAAGGTGGCCGAAAGACGCGAGAAGTTCTGGAAGCATGAGAAAGTCGGAGATTGAGTTGGCAAGACACCCCTTGGCAACATCTTCCGTCGGCGGTAACTGCCGCCAGTAGGGCTCGCCGATGAGGATG
>JAHILF010000046.1 GCA_018897105.1 Pseudomonadota bacterium | reverse complement strand
TGGGTCAGATTTGGTTGCGCCGATTGAGCAAAACCGCAGGCGTAGCTGTGCTCCGGCGAGGATTTTGCGATTGAGGCGCGGCTAAAGATGGCCTGAAGACGGGATGCGTTATGGTATTTTGGCATTTTCCGAGTCCCTTAATTGGATTATAGGCCACGGGCACTCAGAACGTCAAGGAGCTTCAAGAAACCATTCCGCCCGCTCCCAAAAAGTTCTCAGAAGATTATCCCGTCCTGCTCTCTCCCTTTGTCCCGTCTAACAAACGAATACGTTTTTATGATAAAATTATAGTGTTTAGCTTTGTTTTCAGACATACTGTAAACATCACATCTATGCATGAAAAAAGGATGGTCACGACATGATTATCGGTGCGCCGAAAGAAATAAAGAACAGGGAATTCAGGGTTGGGATCGTCCCTGCCGGGGTGAAAACCTTGACTACTGCAGGGCACAAGGTGCTCATTGAAAAAGGAGCCGGCAGCGGCAGCGATATCTCTGACAGCGAATATGTCCGCGCCGGGGCGGAGATTGTCCCTTCAGCAGAGCAGCTTTACGGGCAGGCCGAGCTGATCGTGAAGGTCAAGGAACCGCTGCCCCAGGAATATCCATACCTGCGAGCGGGAATGATCCTGTATACCTATCTCCATCTTGCCCCCTTGCCTGAATTGACGGAACAGCTGCTGCACAGAGGGGTAACGGCCATCGGCTATGAAACGGTTCGGCTGGATAACGGCTATCTCCCCCTGCTGGCCCCGATGAGTGAGGTGGCAGGCCGTATGTCCATCCAGGTCGGCGCCCATTTTCTGGAAAAAGAGGAAGGCGGCCGGGGTATCCTGCTTGGCGGCGTTCCCGGCGTCGACCATGGCCACGTCACCATCATCGGCGGCGGCACAGTTGGCAGTTATGCCGCCCGGGTGGCCACCGCCCTTGGTGCCACAGTTACCGTGCTTGACAGGGATCTGCACCGACTCGCCTATCTTGACGACATCTTCGCCGGCCGTATCAATACCCTGATGTCCAATATCCACAATCTGGAGGAAGAACTGGCCATCTGTGATCTGCTGGTGGGCGCCGTCCTGATTCCCGGCAGCAGTGCGCCGAAATTGGTTACCAGAGAGATGCTCTCCCTGATGCAGAAGGGAGCGGTAATTGTCGATGTGGCGATCGATCAGGGCGGTTGCGTGGAAACGTCACGGCCCACCACCCATTCAGACCCCACTTTTCTTGTGGACGACATCATCCATTACTGCGTGGCCAATATGCCCGGTGCGGTCCCCCGCACCTCAACCTTTGCCCTGACCAACGCCACCCTGCCCTTTGCCCTTGAAATAGCCAACAAAGGGCTTCTCGCTGCCGCGGCTGACAATAACTCGCTCAGACGTGGCATCAATGTCCATGCCGGGGAAATCCGCAACCGGGAGGTGGCTGAATCCCAGGACCGGAAATGGCAGGAATTTGTCTGCTGATGGCGCAAATACCGCATGGCGGCGTTCAGGAAATATTTTCCAAGGTTAAGGAGGTATTTCTTACTTTTCCTCCGGCATAATCAAACAATCCAAGTTTTAACATCATCGCCGATGAACAAGAGATGACCGAAAAACTCACTTCCGCGTTGGCCAAATATATACCGGTCAACAAGCATTGCCTGATGAAGATGTACGGAGAAATCACCTTTGATCTGTACACGATTCCCCCGGGCAAACAGCACTTTAAGGAACCGGTGCTGCTGGTGCGTAAAAACTCCATGTTGTCCGACGTCAGGGATGTGATTGCGGCGAGCGGATTTGAAAACTTCTTCATCAGGAAAGAGGAGCAAAAAAATCTCCACCATCTCCTAGAAAATTTTATCGGCATGATGGTCGAGGATCCTCTCATCCCTCTCATGGAAAAATCAAGCATCATTTATAATTGTGCCGCCAATGTCATGAAAGATATCTTCTCCGATCCTCGAAGCGGCGAGAATCTGAAGCGGACAGAGGACATAACCGGCAATATCATCAAGTTCGCCTTAAACGATCAGGCATCCATTACCAGCCTGCTGCAACTCAGCTCCCATGATTATTACACCTTTACCCACTGCCTCAATGTAGCTGTTTTCAGCATAGGACTGTGGCAGACCATCTACCCGGCCAGACAGGATTGTCTGCGGGAATTTGCCCTGGGCTGCATTCTGCATGATATCGGCAAGAGCCAGATTGACGATGCCATCCTCAATAAGCCGGGCAAACTGACCGATGACGAATTCACGGTGATGAAAAGGCATCCGCAATACGGTTATAAGTTGATGGCCCAGGCAATCCCGTCAATCTCCCTTGATGTCATTCTCCATCACCATGAAAAACATGACGGCAAAGGTTATCCCCGCGGGCTGCAGGGGGACAGGATTTCCGACTATGCCAAAATCGCAGCCATTGCCGACGTGTATGATGCCCTGACCACCAAAAGATCTTATGCTGAGGCCCGGGACCCATTCAAGGCTGTGCTGACCATGAAAGAGGAGATGGTGGGCCATTTTGAGCAGGATAAATTTATTTCATTTATTCATCTGTTAAGCGGCAAAAATTCAGGAGCCGCAACGAAATAACCTCTTCAATTTTAAGCAGTTGCTTACGGCTTCTTCTGCCGTCTCTGACAACCTGACGACAATGTTATTATTTTACTCGGCTCATCCCAACAGGCGGACCAGAAACAGGCTTAAAAAGGGCAGGTAGGTAATAAGGGCAAGACTCGCCATCTGCAGGGCGAGAAACGGCAGGGTCGCGGCATAAAGCTCCACCACCGGTTTTTCAAAGCGATAACTGGCCAGAAAGAGATTGAGGCCCACCGGCGGAGTGCAATAGCCGATCTGCAGATTGGTCAGAAAGATGATGCCCAGATGAATGAGGTTAACCCCGTATCCCTCTGCAATGGGGACAATGAGAGGCACCACCAGCACCAGGGCCGAGAAAATATCCAGCATGGAGCCAACAATCAGCAGGAAGATGTTCAGCAGCAGCAGGAAGGTATATTTACTGCTGATATAGTGCCGGATGAACTCAAAAAGATGCATGGGCACCTCCCGGTCCACCAGAAAATTGGTGGACGCCATGGAGGCGGCCAGTATCACCAGGATGCCGCCAAAAAACATCATGCTCTGCACCATGATGGCAGGCAGGCGGGAAAAGGCGATATCCCGGTAGATAAACACCTCCACCACCAGGACATACAGGGCGGTCACCGCCGCAGCTTCGCCGGCCACAAAAATACCACCGTAAATACCCCCCAGCACGATCACCGGCAAGGGGAGCTCCCAGACAGACTCCCGCAGCCCGGCGAGGATCTCCGCCCGGGAAGGGCCCCCTGAGCGCCTGTCCACCTGCGGACCTTTTCGCATGCTGAAAACAACCAGCAAAGCAAGCATCAACAGGCCGGGAACGATGCCGGCCAGAAAAAGCTGGTCGATTCTCTCCTCGGCAATGACCCCGTACAGGATCAGCGGCAGACTGGGAGGAAACAGCAGACCCAGACTGCCGGATGAGGTAATGAGACCCAGAGAAAACTTCTCCGAATAACCATCCTTGACCAGGGTAGGGAAAAGAAGGCCGCCCAAGGCAAAGATCGTCACGCCGGACGCCCCGGTAAAGGCGGTAAAGACAGCACACACCACCAGGGCTACCACTGCCAGCCCGCCAGGCATCCAGCCGAGCAGCAGCCGGGAAAGTTTAAGCATCCGTTGGGGCGTGCCGCTTTCAGACAGCAGCGTGCCGGCAAAAATAAACAGGGGCAGCGAAACCAAAAGCGGTGTATCCGCCAGGCGGGACATCTCGATAATGACCACGGAAATATCAATGCCCACACTGTAAAAGGAGAGCAGGGCCAGTCCCGAGATAATGATAAACAGCGGCGTGCCCAGCAGCGCCATGAGTAAGGTGAAATATTTGCAGAGAGTCACGGTGGTGAGGCCATCAGGTAGGGCGAGATGAAGTTTTGCCGGCAATTGCCAGAAAATCCGCCACACCGGCAGAGAAAAAACGGAAAGTAATCAGGGCAAAAGCCAGCGGAAAAACGAGATTCCAGGCCCAGGACGGAATAGAGAGCAGCGAGGTGCCGCCGAACTCGGCTTCATTGCGGACAAAGATAATGGCTGCCCAGGTCAGGGCAGCAGACACCAGGGTGGAAAAAAGATGAATCAGCAGCTGCAGCCATGTTTTCATGTTGGCCGGCACGAGATAAGAGACGACGTCAAGGGCAATATGTTTGCCGATCCGGGTGGCCACGGCCGCCCCGAACATGCCGGACCACAGGACCAGATAACGGAGCAGCGGGTCGACCCAGAGCAGGCCTCCGGAAAAAAGGTCCCGCAGGGCAATCTGCAGGCAGGCCAGCAATATCATGCTGAGCAGCAGCAGACAGAGAAAAGTCTCCTCCAGCCGCTGCCCGAAGAGGCGCAGACCTGCCACCCATCTGCCCAAGGCATTCATAGGTCAATATTCATCATAACAGAAATCATCGACTGCGGTACTGTGTGAGCAGCAGCATCATCTCCTGATAAATCTCCGAGGAAAAGGCCTTGCCCTTTAACCTCGTTACCGTCTTGTCCCGAATCATTTCCAGCTCCGTTAAGGCACCCGGATCGATCTTTACCAGTGTGACCCCGTTGTCCTGTAAAACGGACCTTGCCTCTTCATTGCTCTTCCTGGTGTCCTCCAGCAGAATGCCGAAATGCTTTGCCGCTGCAGTTTTAATCAGCGCGCTATATTTTCCCGGCAACCGGACGAACTGTTTGCGATCCAGCAGAAAAGCCCCATAGGCGTAACCAAAAGGCATGTCGGTGATATATTTGGCCTTGGTATACCACTGCAGCACAATAGAACCGTAAAGCGAATTAAAAACCGTACTGACCAGACCGGTCTGCAGGGAGGTGAGCACATCGGGAATGGAGAGGGGGGTCGGCGTTGTCCCCAGGGTTTCCAGGAATCCGGCGCTGAGCGGGTCATTATCAGGCGCCCAACAGGTGCTCTTTTGCAACTCAGCCACCGTGGAAATTGGTGCGGTGGACATGGTGTAGATAAAACCGACCTCGGTTAGGGCAATGAGCTCCAGGCCGTTTTCCGCAAAGGCCTTGTGGAAATATTCATTCATCCCCTGCTTGACCAGGTCCACTTCTTCATAGGAATGTAACAGAAAAGGAATGCCCAAGATCCGGAAGTCAGGGACCACCGAGCCGATGCCGGTCATGGTGAAACCGCCGCCATTGAGCTGGCCGACCCGCATCTTGCGATACATGGCCAGATCATCACCCATGACACCGCCGGCATATATTTTAAAACCCACCTCGCCGTTGCTCTGGTCCTCCACTTCCTGGGCGAACTCCCGGAAGCGCTTGGTCCAGACGCTCCCTTCAGGCGCCAGCGACGCCACCTTGAACAGATATTTCGGGCCGGCTATGGCTTGGGGCGGGGCTGATGCGCATAACCCAGCAATAATCAGTATGACAACCTGGACAATTCCGAGTAAACGAGGCATGAAAAAGCTCCTGAGGATGGTGGCGAATGAGTAAAAAACCAATAATGATAGGCTCGCTCTGAGTTCCTGCTGCAGCAGGCCATCAGAAATAACGGTCAACGTCTGCCAGCAGCTGGCCAGCCTTTTTTTTAGCCACCTGATTGGCCAAGGCTAAGTCAGGCTTGGACTGCAGCGGGAAATCAACCACTTCCTGCAGCAATTGTTCAAAGAGGTCCCGATCAAAAACGGTTCTGGCATAGGTTTCGGCAAATGCCACCTGGGCCGGCAGGAACTGGTGATCACCGATCGCCAGCGCCCGCTCAAAATGGGCCCGGCTCTCAGCAGGGTTGCCGCCGAGCATCGACGGCCTTGACCCGTAATAGGAACCAAGGAAAAGATGGGCCGCCCCATGGTAATATTCCTCATCCAGCTGCTGAACTCTCTCCATGATCTTCTCAACCTTGGCAAGCCCTGTCAGCGAGGCCGGCGAACCTGCCTGATATTGCAGCCACAGAGCCCAGCCATATCCTCCCCAGAAAAGAGAGGGCACGTCGCTTTTGGAACAGGAGGCAAGGGCTACGCGCAGCTCATCCAGGGAGTATCCTTTTTCTCTGTCACGAGGCAAGCATGCGGTCAACAGGATCAAGCCGTAATCTTTTGCCTTGTTACTGAGCTGAATAGCCCTCTCCGTTCTGCCGCAGGCGGTAAGTGCCGTGGTATACGAACAGTAGGACTGGGTTGCGGTCAATAGCAGCCCTCTGTTTCCCGGATTATCAGCCAGCAGGCTGTCAATCATCAGCAGATAGGCGGGCGCACCCTCGCATACCAGTTCCAGATCGGTCTGCTTCTGCAGGTTGTCAACGGTCGGCTCAACCATCCGGCTGACCATCAGAGATGTGCAGCCGCCAAGGAGACAACTAACTATACTGCCTACAATAAATTGTTTCCATTTCCCCATAATGCCCATACTATATATGGCAATTTGAAACTCTGCAAGCACTGTGAACAATCAGCGCCTTTAACACTTTGACACACCGGGCGGATGCATGCTATAGTTGCCGCCATTGATTTATATACTCAAACCGCTAGTAATCGACAACGATTTCAACAAGATTTCCAGATAAGGAGTGCCCATGAAAACAACGACATCGCAATCTTTGTTTGCAGAAGCCCAGCGCCTCATCCCCGGTGGTGTGAACAGCCCGGTGCGGGCCTGTAAATCCGTGGGCTGCGATCCCCGTTTCATACAGCGTGCCGCAGGTTCAAAAATTTATGATGTCGACGGCAATGAATATATCGACTTTATCGGCTCCTGGGGTCCCATGATCCTCGGCCATAATTATCCGGCGATCATGGAGGCAATCCAGCAGGCCATGGCCAACGGCACCAGTTTCGGCGCCCCATGCCCGCTGGAGGTGGAGCTGGCCAGACTAGTCACCGACGCCCTGCCCTCCGTGGACATGGTCCGCTTTGTCAGCTCCGGTACCGAGGCCACCATGAGTGCCGTGCGTCTTGCCCGGGGTTATACCGGCAAAAAAGTAATCATTAAATTTGACGGCTGTTACCATGGCCATGCCGATTCATTTCTGGTCAAAGCCGGCTCCGGCATCATCACCCTTGGTATCCCCGGCAGTCCGGGGGTCCCGGATGACATCGTCAAAAATACCGTCTCCATTCCTTACAACAATGAAGATATTCTTGAAAAAACTCTGAGGGATAGGTCGCTGGATATCGCCTGTGTCATAGTCGAACCGGTGGCCGGCAATATGGGCGTTGTCCTCCCTGCCCCGGGATTTCTCGAGAAACTCCGGGCGCTGACCAGCGAACTCGGCATTGTGCTTATCTTTGACGAGGTTATTACCGGATTCAGGGTAAGCTATGGCGGAGCCCAACAGAAATTCGGCATCATGCCGGATCTCACCTGCCTGGGTAAAATCATCGGCGGCGGTCTGCCGGTCGGCGCCTACGGCGGAAAAAAGGAAATCATGTCGCTGATTTCCCCGGTGGGTCCGGTCTACCAGGCAGGTACCCTATCCGGCAACCCGCTGGCCATGGCCGCCGGAGCGGCCACCCTGAAGGCCCTGAAAGAACCAGGATTTTATGAAAAGCTGGACAGGAAAGCTGCCGAGTTTGCCGAAAATCTGCAGAAACTGGCCGATAAATATCTGAATGAGGCAACACTTAACAGGCAGGGCTCGGTCATGACCTTATTCTTTGGCCCGGGTCCGATCACTGACTTCGATTCAGCGATGAAGGCTGATGCTGGCAAATATGCAAAATTTTATCGGGAGATGCTGGACCAGGGAATCTACCTGGCCCCCTCCCAGTTTGAGGGCCTGTTTCTCTCCTCAGCCCACAGCAGCGAAGACCTGGCAAAGACTCTCGAAATGACTGAATGGTCATTCAAAAAAATGCAAAATTAATTTGAAAATCGTTGACTTTGGTCTAAAACCGTGCTAATTGCAAATTCAAGCTGGCTTTGGGCTTATTAAGGAAATTGACATGAGTGGAAACCACAAAGAGTGGATGAAGCTGATGAGTGTGTTCGGCACCATCGGTATCCACATGTGTGCCAGCATTTTCATCGGCGTTGGTTTCGGCTATTATTTGGACCACAAGGTTTTCAACGATAAAACCAGCCCATGGCTGACCTTGATATTTTTAGCTTTCGGTATCGTGGCAGGCTTTAAAAACCTCTACCAGTTATCAAAACGCAAGGATCTGTAATGAAAGGCGTTCCAGCAGAGGGTCATAACGAATTCCCGATTCATCGGGTTGAAATACTGAACTGGGTGATTGTGGTATTTTTTTCAGTGCTTGCCTGGATTTATTATCCAGTCATAATTGCGAAAAGTGTATTAATCGGCGGCCTGGTGGCAAATATCAGCTATTTTTATCTTAAAAAAGACCTGAAGGATTTCCTCCAGGGAAAGTTGTTACACAGCGGCAAGGTACAAACCGCCAAATTGAAGTTTTATCTGAAATACTATGCCAGATTGATCGCTCTCGCTCTTGTCCTGTACATTCTGGTCAGTCGGCATATAGTTCATCCATTAGGCTTATTAATGGGTTTGTCCGTGGTGGTTATCAGCATAGGCATTACCATGGCAAGCGTAGTTAGAAAGTTTTATTTCACGGCCAAAGAGGCTTAGGAGAAAATCATGGAACATCCAATACTGTTTATTTCAGTGATTCTGCAGGCGCTGGGCCTCCCAGTACCCCATACACTGGTCGGCGAGACGCTGCTCGCCAAACTCGTGTCCCCGCATCTGACCTATACCTGGCTGGTAATGGCCTTTTTAATTATCATGCCTAAGCTTACCCTGGGGAAACTGGAACTGGTGCCGAATGGCAAACAGAATTTCTGGGAAGTAGCCGTTGGCGGTCTGGAAACTTACATGGCCGACCAGATGGGCCCGGAGCGGGCATCCATGATGTTTCCGATGATTGCCACCTTTGCCTTTTACATCCTGGTGTCAAATCTGATGGGTCTGATGCCGGGTTTCATGTCTCCCACCTCAAACCTCAATATCACCCTCGGCATGACCTTGATCGTCTGGGTAACCCATCATATTCTCGGACTCAAGTATCATGGCATCAAATACATCAAACACTTCACCGGTCCCATGGTAGCGCTCATCCCCCTGATGCTGCCCATCGAGATCATCAGTAACCTTGCCCGTATTCTCTCACTTTCGATCAGGCTTTTCGGTAACATTATGGCTAAAGAGACCCTGCTCGCCATTCTCTTCATGCTGTACGGCGCCTTTTTCGGACCGCTTCCGATTCTTTGCCTCGGTGTTCTGGTTTCCGTAGTTCAGACCATGGTTTTTGTTCTGCTCTCCATTCTTTACTGCCAGGGCGCCATGGAGCATGCTCATTAATTTCACATAAGACAGATTGAGATCTTTTACATAAGAAAGAAGGCCAAAATAACACGTTTTTTAAGGAGGAAGTAAAATGAAAAAGGTACTTGTAGCGTTGATGGTAGCAGGTGGCGTCTTGGGAGTAGCAAACGCTGCCATGGCAGCTGGTGGCCCGTTAGAGAAATACATGCAGCTCGGCGGCGTCAACCTGGCGCTGGTATGTCTTGCTGCCGCAGTAGCCGTTGGCGTTGCTGCTTGTGGTTGTGGTATCGGTATGGGTACTGCTGCTGGTAACGCCTGTACAGGTGTTGCAAGAAATCCCGAAGTTTCCGGTAAAATCACCGTTACCATGATCCTCGGTCTGGCTCTTATCGAGTCTCTGACCATTTACGGTCTGGTTATCGCTCTGATTCTCCTCTATGCAAACCCGCTGCTCGGTTAATATCCGTCAAAGCTGTTTGTAAGTATTTTAAAGGGCCGCAGAAATTCTGCGGCCTTTTTTTATTGAATTTTTGCCGCCCGCATGTCTGATACAGTCATCAACCCATCCCGCCAGAAAGGTGAAGTTCACCTCACCGGCCCTGTTCTCTTCTTTGTTAATCCGGGGGACGCCCCCCCCATCATCAATGAAGCACGCAAGCGCCAGGCCCAAAAGCATTTCCTCTTTCACAGCAACCTGTTCGAAATTTCCGGTCAACCGCCTATTTTCTGGGCAGGCCCGGCCCTTGGAGCGCCGGCGGCGGTGATGGCCCTTGAAAAACTCATTGCCCTTGGCTGCAAAGACGTTCTCGTTTATGGCTGGTGCGGTTCTCTGGCGCCCGGCTTAACAGCCGGGGATATTTTTCTGCCCACCTGGTCCCTGAGTGAAGAAGGGACATCCGCCCACTATCCACTTGCCACAGGCCCAGCAGCCGACGAGGATCTGCGACGACAGCTTGCCACCTTCCTGCAGCAAGAGGGCTATCCTGTGCAGGAAGGCCCGATCTGGACCACGGATGCCCCCTTCCGTGAGACGCGACAAAAGGTGCAGGAATATGGGCGCCAGGGCATTATGGCAGTTGACATGGAGTTTTCCGCCCTCAGTACGGTCGCAACCTACAGGTCAGTAAATCTGGCGGCCGCTATGCTTGTTTCGGACGAACTGCATCATGAGGCATGGCGGCCGATATTTGCGAGCAAGGTATTCAAAAAAAAGAGCCTGGAAATCTTCCTTGCAATGTCAAGGTTTGCTTGCAATGTCACCTGATCAACAGTATGTATTGGCTATGCGCATCCACCACTTCCTGGGCTGAAACAAAGAAACTTTCCGAAATTGCCACCCGACAGAACGGCACCCGTTTACCTTCATAATAACTACCTGATACCCCACTTAAAAGAATATGGCAAAAAATCTGTATATGGTCAGCCTGGGCTGCCCGAAAAATCTGGTTGACTCAGAGATCATGCTCGCCCTGCTGGCAAATGACGGCTATCAGATCTGCCAGGATCCGGATCAGGCAGATCTGCTGCTGGTCAACACCTGCGGTTTTATCCAGCCGGCGGTGGAAGAGGCTATTGATGAAATTATTTTTCTCGGGCAATACAAGGATAAAAAACCAGGGGTCAAGCTCGTGGTGACAGGCTGCATGGTACAGCGCTACGGCAAGGAATTGCCAGAGGAATTTCCCGAGGTTGATCTCTTCATCGGGGTAGACGGCTTCCACAACATAGCTGCCCTGGTGGCAGATCTGGATAATCAACAAAACAGCCTTATTGTTCCCGCCCCCCGTTTTCTCATGAACTCGGTCATACCCAGAAAGGTTACCACTCCACCGCACCGGGCCTATCTGAAAATTTCCGAAGGCTGCTCCAACCGCTGTTCATACTGTCTCATCCCTTCCATCCGCGGCCCTTTGCGCAGCCGGTCCATGGCTGACCTGGCAAGTGAGGCGGCGAGATTGGCGGAAGCCGGCGTGCGGGAACTCACCCTGGTCGGCCAGGATGTGACGGCCTACGGCATTGATCTGGGAAGCAAAAATACAAGCCTGCCGGCTCTCATCACAACTCTTTTAAAATCATGCGATACCGACTGGATCCGCCTTCTTTACCTCTACCCCAACCGCATCAGCAATAACCTCCTCTCTCTCATGGCAGATGAGACGCGCTTGCTCAACTATCTGGATATCCCCCTGCAGCACATCAGCAGCAAGGTGCTCAAAAAAATGAATCGTCCCTTTACCAGCCGCCAAGTGCATGAACTGCTGGAACGCATCCGCAGCAAGGTGCCGGAGGCCGCCATCCGCACAACCTTCATTGTCGGCTTCCCGGGGGAAACGGATAATGATGTGGAAGAGCTTGCCGAATTTCTCAAAGCATATCGGCTGAATAATGTGGGAATTTTCACCTATTCCAATGAAGAAGGGTGTGCGGCAGAGCATTTTGGCGGCCAGATTACGGAGGAAATCAAACAACAACGTCACGATTATCTAATGGAAATGCAAGCGCAGATTTCTCTGGGAAAAAACCAAGAGCTTGTCGGCAGGACTGTCCCTGTGCTGGTGGAAGGATTAAGCCAGGAGACAGATTTGCTGCTGGAAGGAAGAACGCAGTCACAGGCGCCTGAAATAGACGGATGCGTATACATCACTGATGGTCAGTGTGCAGCAGGAGAAATTGTCATGGTCAAGATTACGGAAGCGCATCCATATGATCTGGTGGGTGTGATTGCCAGCTCATCACAGAACGCATAGGTTATCTTCCCCTCCCTGTCTATACCGAGAGGGGGGGTGAGATACGCAGAAGGCAATAAGGGTGACCGGACGTTAGGAGCTTTGGTTCACACGTTCTTTCAGTTCCTTTCCCACTTTGAAGAAAGGTAGCCTTTTCGGCGGGACCTCAATCTTCTCCCCCGTTTTGGGATTACGCCCCTGATATGATTGATACTCCTTGATGACAAAACTGCCAAAGCCCCTGATCTCGATACTCTCACCGGATGCCAAGGTGTCAATCATGGTCTCCAGAATGGTATTGGTGATTGAGCTTGCTTCTCGGTGAGGCAAATTTTCCTGCTGGGCAATGGCCTCAATCAATTCTGATTTGTTCATCTTGGTCTCCCGAACGTATCAGTTATAAACAATGTTACACATTCTAGACGAAAAATGTAACAGCACGCTTTTATTCAAAATAATCCATAGAAACTTATTTCGACAACATCTCTGAGCAAATCTCTAACATTCCGACATTGCTCCTTTTTTCTAATCCAACGAAATCATCTTATACAGATAAATGTCGGAATGTAAAGGCATTTTGCAATAAAATAAAATTTTTACTAAAAGAGGTGAAAATTTATTTGCACGCAAGAATCTTTTCGATATCCTTTTTGCCGATAATCCTGAATTTTCCGGTGGGCAAAGAGCCAAGTTTCAGCCTGCCATAGGCGATACGTTTCAACTCCAGGACAGGATGGCCGATGGCGGCGAACATTTTTCGTACCTGGCGCTTTCTCCCTTCATGGATTGTTATTTCAATGACGGAAAACCGAGCGTTTTCCCGGATTACCCTGAGTTTGGCAGGATAGGTGCGACGGCCTTCAAGCTCTATGCCTTTAGTCAGGCGCCCTATGGCGTCAACGGAAGGACGTCCGGTAACTTTTGCCGCATAGGTTTTCGTGATCTCAAAACTCGGATGCAGGATATGCTGGGCAAGCTCCCCGTCGTTGGTGAGCAGCAGCGCCCCTTCCGTATCGAGATCAAGCCTGCCCACCGGAAAAACCCGCTGGCCAATTCCCGTAATCAGCGAAGTGACAATGGGACGACCCTGGGGATCACTCATGGTGGTGACGTAGCCGGTTGGTTTATTGAGCAGAATGTAGATTTTTTCTTCCGAGGAATGGATGGGCTTACCGTTCAGGCAAATCTCATGATCAGCGGGATCAACCTTGATCCCCATGTCGGTGACAACCTTGCCGTCGACGGAGACCCTCCCCTCGCTGATATACTGTTCAGCCGTGCGGCGGGAACCAACTCCTGACCGGGCAAGAATTTTCTGCAAGCGCTCTTTCATTTACTGGAGCTGGTAAGGGGAACGACAATGCAGCCTATTGATAATCCCCTCTCCGATACTTGGCAGCCTCCACGTAGGAAACAGTGGCAACCCGGTCAAGAAGTCTGGCAAGAGGGTCTTCGGCCGGAAGTTTTTCCTTCAGCCCAAGAATAGAACCGGTATCCTCCTCCAGCGCTTCAACCAGGGGTTCAAGATCCTCTGCCGGCAGGCGAAGATTATTTAAAGCAGAACCAAACGACTCCAGATTGTTAATCGTTGCTTCAGCCACGGAAAGGCTCTCGATACGCAATCCAGGGCTAACCTGACTGGTGGAAGAGACATGGGTGGCGGAGCCGGAATCCGCAGAGGATGATACCGACAGAAGCTCAGCTTCCAACAGATCTTTAAAATCAGCGCCGGATATGGGTTTTGACCTTTTCTGCTCGGACTGACCGCTATTTTGTATACCCTGAAGATTAGTGATCTTCATCTCGCGCCTCCACTCAGGCTCAAACCGCTGTTGCTCTCTACTTCCTCATTAGCCTCTTTACCGTAACTCAATATAACAGATCGTCAAAAAAAATAAATTCTTTAATAAAAATGCAGAACCCACTTGTTGGATCGTTTTTTTGGCCTAGGCAAAATCTGCCTCATTGTTTCTGTAAAAACAATAAAATGCAAATATCCTGCCACGACCGGGATCAACGCAGATTCTTCGGCAGCAGGGAGTCAATTTTTTCGTCAACCAGCTTTTTGGTATCCGGATCCACCTCAAGCACAAGGGGATACCAGGGTTTCAGGCGGCAATCAAAGACTATGGGCGGTTTAAGGCCCACATGAAAGCGGCGAATACCCTGACTGGCGCAATAAATATCTGCCGCCGGTTCAAAACGGGTAAAAAAGGTCCAGACAAACTCCTGCAGACTGACCGTGGCCTCCTGCAAATTATCCACCAGCAGCACAACCGGCCATTCGGCAAAGGCTGACGCTGCGGCAACCCTCTGGGGCAGAGACTTTTCCGTCTCATATCCTGCACACTCCACAACCAGGGTGCCGGGCAAAAAGGCCTTGGCCGCCGTACAACCGGAGGGCAACTCCCCATGAAAAGAGCGGGGCAACACGTTCTTGACTTCTCGCCCAAGCCCCATCAGCAGCGCCTTTGAGCCGTTATTGACCGAAGGGCCGGTATAATCCAGCGTATCCTGGGAGACATTGGCAAAAACAAAAAGATCCTGTTGCCAGTTCACCCTTTCCAGCACATGCACCCACAAGGTGGCGAAATTGTCGATATCGATATCCCCGTCCGTTATGATGAGAAATTTCGTCAGCGACAGCTGGCCTTCACCAAGTATGCGCAGTCCGGAGGCAAAGGCCTCCCGGGGATAGCGATCGGTGACCCGGGCGGCGGCCAGACAGTGAAAACCTGCTTCACCAAAGGTTTTAAGCTGTTTCACCCCGCTCATGACCATGGGGAAAAGCGGCGAAAGCAGATCCTGGAGAAAATCGCCGATATAAAAATCCTCCTGCTTGGGACGGCCGACCACAGTGGCCGGATAAATGGCGTCATGGCGATGATAGAGACGATCAACCTGGAAGACCGGGTAGTCATGGGTCAGGGAGTTATAGCCGTAGTGATCACCAAAGGGACCTTCCGGACGGCGCATATGGGGCGGCACCACACCTTTGACGGCAAACTCGGCATTGGCCACAAGATTGTGACCACCGGCCGGATCTTTCACCATGGGCAGCTTCTCGCCAAGGAGCAATGAGGCCAGCATCAGTTCAGGCAGGTTTTCCGGCAACGGGGCGATGGCGGCCATGATCAGGGCCGGCGGACCGCCGATGAACAGGGTCATGGGCAGGCTTTCATTGCGGTCCTCCGCCGCATGGTAGTGATAGCCACCACCCTTATGGATCTGCCAGTGAATGCCGGTTGTCTCATCATCGTAACGCTGGATACGATACATACCGAGATTATGGCCCCGACCTCCGGGATGCTCGGTATACACCAGGGGCAGGGTCACAAAAGCGCCCCCGTCCGTTTTCCAGGAAGTCAGCATGGGCAGTTCAGTCAACCGGGCAGGCCTCATGCAGTTGCCCAGAATGGGACCGGTCTTGATGATTTTGGTGCCGATCCTTGCCGCCTGCGGTACAAGGCCGCGCATTGACCAGATTTTACCAAAAGTTGGCGGCATGAGCTGCTCAACCGCCCGCACCAGGTCTGCAACAAACTGCTGGGCCCGATGGCCGAATGACAATTCCATGCGCCGTGTCGTGCCGAAAAGATTGGTAGCCACGGGAAAGCGACTGCCCTTTACTTTGTTAAAAAGCAGCGCGGGTCCACCCTGGGCGATAACCCGTCGATGTATCTCGGCAATTTCCAGATGCGGATCAACCTCCACGTCTATCTCAAGCAGGTCTTCTTCCTTGCGCAATACATTGAGATAGGAGCGAAGATCTTTTATGATTGGGTAATGCACTACTTATCCTCGTTCAAAAAAAGGGTATGATATTCTTCTTCCTGCAGATGCTTCTTCATAAGCCTGGTGAGAAAATCAACGGTTGCATCGATATCTTCATCGGAGAGGCGGGGAATAAGCGCCTCCAGCATAGCAGGGGCGGCAAACAGCTGCAAAAAAGCGACAAGGGAACGCTCATCGGTCTCCCTGTTGAGACCGAAACACATTTCCGCCGGGTTGATTTTTTTCTGGGTGAGTGATCTTTCCATGGATTACAACCCCTCCATCTGCTATGTTATTTATATGTATTTCAATTACTAACAAACGATCCCCATGATATCAGACAAAAAAAATGACCCTGCCTTCTTCGGCTGGGTTGCCCATCAAGCGGGCTATGATTATACCAAATCCGGGCAAATCATCAGCAATACGCTGAACTGGCTTCAGGAAAAACGAATCTTTGTCAGTGTGCTGCACAAAGGGTATCAGTCAGGTGGCACGATTATCGTTGAAGCCAACCACCAAAAAGTGGTGGTCGACAAACCGAAAGACTGGCCCGCTACCCACACAAGCTTCAGGGTGGTCTTCCGCAATGCGGCAAAATTGTGGAGCCACTTCACCGGTGAGTTGTTATCGTCTTCAGCAAACTCCCTTATACTTAAGCTGCCGGAAGAATTATTCATCCTCCAGCGCCGGCAGCACTACCGAATCAATCTCCCGGAGGGAAGCACGGCTACTTTCCTGTATAACCAGAAAAAGTGCAAGCTTAATATGCAGGATCTCAGCGCCGGCGGCATGCTGCTCTGCAGCAAGAATCCCAAAGACCTGCCACAGCTGCATCATACCATACGAAACATCATCATCACCATCCCTTCGGACGATGCCGCAGCCGGGGCGGAAAACGAGATCCTGCGCTTTAAAATCAAAGAGGGCGAGATTGTCCGCGCCTTTGCCGACAGCAGGTCTCGCCGGTTTTGCCTGGGAGTCTGTTTTTCTCCGGGCAGAACCGAAGAGGAACGGATCATGAAATATATCCGCCAGCGGGAACTGGCCCAACTGCGCAAGGGCATCCAGGAGCAATAGCTGCTTACCCCACGCGCCAATGCACCTTTCTTGACCGTGGCCCATCAAACTCGCAGAAAAAAATCTTCTGCCAGGTCCCGAGCTGCAATCTGCCGTTTTCCACGAAGATGGTGACCGATGAGCCGAACAGGGAAGCCAGCACATGGGAGGGGGAGTTGCCTTCCAGATGCTGATAATCCAGCCCGAAAGGAATAATCTTCTTCAAAGCCTTGACGATATCGCCCTGCACGGCGGGGTCCGCCCCTTCATTAATGGTGAGCCCGGCTGTGGTATGGGGATTATAAAGATAGCAGAGGCCATCTGTTATCTTGCTTTTTGCGATTTCTTTTTCTATCCTAGCAGTGATATCGACTAACTCCATGGAGTTTGCCGTGGACACCGTGATTGTTCCTTTTTGCATATTTTCCTCCGCGAAATATGTATAATGCATATCAAAATCAATAAGGTACCCATATTGAGGATGACGTCGGAAGTCAAATTGATTATAGCAATACAAGTGAATTTTGGCAGAGATTCTTCAACACGTTTGCAAGAGGGCTGTTATGATTGACAAAATACTGAGCAATCTTGACTGGCTGGGGCATGACTGTTTCCGTCTGCGCGCAGCAGGGCAGGTCGTCTATTTTGACCCGTTTCAACTTTCCGGCGATCTTCCTCCTGCCGACATTATTCTGGTGAGCCATGCACATTATGACCACTTCTCCCCTGATGACATCAAAAAAATCAGGCAGAAATCAACGCTTATCATCACCGAGCCGGAATCGGCGGCAAAGCTCTCCGGCAACGTTCAAGCCATGCACCCCGGTCAATCTATCACCTGGGGGCCTTTTACCGTCGAGGCGGTCCCCGCCTATAACACCAACAAAAAATTTCACCCCCAGGCCAACAACTGGCTCGGCTATATCGTCACGGTGGAGGGCGTGCGCATTTATCATGCCGGAGACACCGACCGCATCCCGGAGATGGCAAACTACCAGGCCGATATCGCCCTGCTGCCCGTTTCCGGCACCTATGTCATGACCGCAGACGAGGCGGCACAGGCAGCCCTTGACATTAATCCCAAGGTTGCGATACCCATGCATTTCGGCGCCATTGTCGGCGAACAATCCGACGCGGAACGTTTTGCCGCAAAACTTGTCAATAAAATAAAAGTCCATATTCCACAGAAAAAGTAATTACCGTGAATTATTTTCCTATCAGCCTGAATATTCGCTCCCGCCACTGCATCGTCATCGGCGGAGGCAAGGTGGCGGCACGCAAGGCGAAGTCACTGCTGGCAAGCCATGGCAAGGTAACGGTGATCAGTCCCGAGCTTGACGAGGAACTGGCGCCTCTTGCCCAAGACGACTCCATCAAATGGCTCCAGCGCGGTTACCAACGGGGAGATCTTGCCGGAGCCTTCCTGGTCATTGCCGCAACCGATGACGTCACAGTGCAGGAAGCGGTTTACAGGGAGGCCGAGGCACACAATCTCCTGGTAAACGTTGCCGACGTGCCCAAATGGTGCAATTTCATCCTGCCTGCCACGGTGCGGCGGGGGGATTTGACCATTTCCGTGTCAACCGCGGGCAAAAGTCCGGCCCTGGCCAAACAGTTGCGGAAAAACCTCGAGAAAGAATACACAGCCGATTATGATCTGCTGCTCCAGATTCTCGGCAGGTTGCGCCCCCTGGTGCTTGACATGGGCCTCCCGCATGAAAAAAACAAAATCATTTTTGAAAATCTACTCCACCGGGATATGATTGACTGGATGCACAGGCAAGACTGGCAGGCACTGACGGATCACATCCGCTCTACCCTGGGCAAGGACATTCCCCTGGATGACCTTGTCGGACACGCTGGACAATGAAGGCAGCGTAAGACGCAACGGAGAATTTCTGCATGCTTTTTTCACTTTCGCTCATCGGATATTATTTATCCACCACCACCTATATTATCTTTTTCGTTACCCAGAAAAAGAAAATCCGGTCGGCGGCCCGCTGTCTGCTCTTCGGGGCCGGGATCCTGCATACTGTGACAATCATCAGCCGTTATTTCCTGGCAGGCCATACCCCGCTCACCACCCATTTTGACACGGTTTCCTTTTTTGCCTGGTCCATGACCTGGGCCTTTCTCTCCTTCCGCTGGCGTTATCAGGTGAAAAATTTCGGCACCTTTGTCTCCATTGTCATTTCAGCCCTCATGACAATCGCCGCTCTCTCGTCCCAAACTATCGCGGAATTGCCGCCAGCCCTGCAGAGCGCCTGGCTTCCGGTTCACGCCAGCATCGCCATCATTGCCGACGGCTTCATGGCCATGGGCTTCTGCAGCGGCCTGATGTATCTCCTGCAGGAGCGGGAATTGAAAAAAAAGAGATTCGGCGTTTTTTACAGCCGCCTGCCTTCCCTGGAGGCCCTGGATAATCTTATACAGCACTGCCTGACCGTCGGCTTTCCTCTGCTGACGCTGGGCATCATCACCGGCTCTCTCTGGGCGAAACAGGCGTGGGGAGCATATTGGCACTGGGATCCGAAGGAGACATGGTCGCTTATCACCTGGTTTCTTTACGCCGCTATGCTGCATCAGCGCTTTATCGCGGGATGGCGCGGGAAAAGGGCCGCCATTCTGGCCATTATCGGCTTCATTGCCATTTTGTTCACCCTGTGGGGTGTGACCTTTCTGCTGCCGGGAGTCCACTCATATGTCCGTTGATTCCATTTTGGTTCTGGGGGTAAACCACAAAACCGCACCTGTTGAGGTTCGCGAACAGCTCGCCTTTACCAGTGACCCGGAAAGGCCTTTCAAAAAACTGAAAGAAATCCCCGGCTGTTCGGAATTCTGTTTCCTGTCAACCTGCAACAGGGTCGAGGTGATCTTTACCAGCCCCCATCAAATGGAAACCATCCGCTCCATCAAGAAATTTCTTTTTGCAACCAGCAACATCAATGAAGATGATATTGACAACTTCATCTACCTGCACCGCGGAGCAGACGCCATCACCCATCTTTATCGCGTGGCGGCAAGCCTCGATTCCATGGTGGTTGGTGAACCGCAGATCCTGGGCCAGCTCAAAGACGCCTACCGCAATTCCGCCGACCGGGAATGCACCGGCGTCGTCCTGAACCGTCTCCTGCATAAGGCATTTTCCGTGGCCAAGCGCATCCGCACCGAAACAAATATCGGCGGCAGCGCGGTTTCCATCAGCTATGCCGCAGTCGAGCTTGCCAAAAAAATCTTTGGCAAGCTCGAGGGCAAAAAGGTGCTGCTGGTCGGAGCCGGAGAGATGGCTGAGCTTGCCGCCGAACATCTCGTCAATCAGGGCATTTCCGAAGTGATTGTCGCCAACCGCACCCTGGAGAGGGCCGTCAATCTGGCCAAACGCTTCAACGGCAAGGCCGTCGGGCTGACGGAATTACACACCCAGATGGAGCTGGTTGATATCATGGTCAGTTCTACCGGCGCCAGCGGCCTGATCCTGCACCAGGAAGATGTCAAACCCATCATGAAACAACGGAAGAATCGCCCGCTCTTTCTCATTGATATAGCGGTGCCGCGGGATCTTGATCCCAAACTCAATGACCTGGATAACGTTTATCTTTACGATGTTGACGACCTCAGCCAGGTGGTTGAGGGGAACAAGGCGGAACGAGAACAGGAGGCGCAGCAGGCGGAACGTATCGTCACCGAGGAGACGCTGAAATTTCTTCAATGGATTGAAGACATGCAGCTCACCCCCACCATTGCCGCCCTGCGCCTGAAAGCCGACACCATCGCCAAAGCCGAACTTGCCAAGACCATCTCTCACTGCAGCAACCTGGGTGCCAGGGATATCAAGTCCATCGAGAAAATGACCGGGGCAATCCTCAATAAGATACTGCATGACCCGATTCTCTTTCTCAAAGAGGGCCATAACCACGAGGACAAACAACTCAAACTCGATTTTGTGCGAAAAATTTTCGGCCTGGACCTTGAAGCGGAAAAAGAGGAATAAGACATTCTTGACAAGATGTCCGCACAATGCTATTCTACGAAATTCATTTTTAATATTATTCGCTAGAGGGTAACGCTCATAGTTCCACTATTTGGAACAGAAGAAACGGTACATGAGCCCCCTTTGGCTTTCAAACAGACCGCCTATGGCTGGCAAAATAATTTTTCCCGAGGATAATTATTATGAGTAAACGTACTTTCCAACCCAGCAATATCAAACGCAGCCGCACCCATGGATTCCGAGCACGGATGAAAACAAAAGCGGGACGGGCTATTATCGGCCGACGTCGCGCCAGGGGTCGTGTGCGCCTCTCCGCATAAGCCCTGCAGTTATGCCAGATAAGGGAAAGGCCAGGCAGACGCTGCCCAAGGTGGCTCTGCTCAGTAAGCCAAAGGAATTTCAGGCTGTTTATCGAAATGGCAAACGGCTTCGCGGGAAAGAATTCAGCCTCATTTTCATGCCCAACGGTTTGAACACAAACAGACTGGGCATCAGTGTTCATGGTGTTAAAAGGGCTGTTGCGCGCAACAGAATCAAACGGATTATCAGAGAATTCTATCGGTTAAACAGACAGTTTATCTCTCCTTCGTCCGATATCGTCATCGCTGTCCGCAAAGATTTCCCCCCCGATTCCCCCCAGGAAGTGGAACGAGCCTTCAAGCCGCTCCTGCGCAATTTTCTTCCGGCATAATCCCGATGCAGTTCAGTTATTTCACCTGGCCGGTTCAACGTTATACCCGAATACACGGCCATAATAGTAATGAGAGAAATTGAGCATGAAAAAACTACTCCTTTTTCTTATCCGAGGCTATCAGACTATACTGTCACCTTTGTTGCCTCAGGCATGTCGTTTTACTCCGACCTGTTCCCATTACGCAATCGAGGCACTCAAACAACATGGCTCCCTGAAGGGATCCTTGCTGGCTAGCTACCGCATTCTGCGCTGCCAGCCATTCTGCCGCGGCGGCTACGACCCCGTAAAAAAATAAAAGGAATGTGACATGGATACCCAGAGAGCTTTTATAGCCATCGTGCTATCGCTCGCTATACTTTTAGGTTATCAGTATTTTTTTGCCCCTCCACCATCCCAGGAGATAGCCCGGGAGGTGCAAAAGCCCGCGGTTGATACCGGCGTGACCTCTCCCTCAACCGCACCTGTCCAATCAATCGCCGCGACTCCGACTGAACAAGCGCCGCTTGTTGTCGACAATGGCCGCGATATCACGGTTGAAACAAATCTTTACTCAGGGGTGATTGCCGAAACAGGCGGGGGTATCAAGAGCTTCAAGCTGAAAAATTACAGGGAACAGCTCGATCCGCAATCAGACCCCAAAGAGCTGATCAAAACGGTCTCCCCCCGGCAGCTGCCGCTCTTTTTCTCCTGGGGAGCGGAACCGGAGAAAGCCGGAGTGCCGGTTTATACGGCTGACAAAGAAAATCTGCAGGTCACCGGTACGGGGAAATCCCTTACCTTGCAGAGTCAGATGCCGTCTGGCCTGGAACTGACCAGAACCATGACCTTTTCCGAAGACAGCTACCTGATCAACCTGACGGTGGATGTGCGCAACACCTCAACCGAACACCAACTGCAGGGCGCCCCGTTTCTGGCCATGACCAACAAGCCCTTCTCCCAGGACGACACCAACAAATTCATTTTCATGGGCCCGGCCCTGTATAAAAACGGCGCACTGGAAGAGATCAAAAGCGATGACTTGAAAAAAGGCGACCAGACCCGCAAGGGCAAAATGGCCTGGGTTGCCTATGAAGACACCTACTTCATGACCAGCATCATCCCTGATGCCGACAGCCAGGAAACAGTGCATTTCAGCATAACAGGCGACGATACCGTTTCAACCGTAGTGGGAGGAGATGTTGTCGTGCTGCCCCCCCAAAGTCAGAAACGCTATTCCTACACCGTCTATTTCGGCCCCAAGAAGCTCAGCACCCTGAAAGCGTCCGGCCATGATCTGGACAAGATCGTCAATTTCGGCTGGTTTGATCTGCTGGCCAAACCAATGCTGTATCTCCTCAACTTTCTCTATGGCTTCCTGCACAATTACGGACTGGCCATCATCCTGGTCACCATCATCATCAAGGCCCTTTTCTGGCCTATTGCCCACAAGGGCATGAAATCAATGAAAACCCTGCAGAAACTTCAGCCGAAAATGGCCAAGCTGCGGGAAAAATATGCCAATGATAAAGAGAGACTGAACAAGGAGATGATTCAGCTCTACCAGACCTACAAGGTGAATCCCATGGGAGGCTGCCTGCCTATGATCCTGCAGATTCCCGTCTTTTTTGCCCTGTACAAGGTTCTGCTGCAGACCATCGAACTGCGCCATGCCCCGTTCATGCTGTGGATTACCGATCTGTCCGCCCCTGACCGGCTTTTTATCGGCTTTGATATTCCCGTACTGCACGGCATTCCCGTGCTGACTCTGCTGATGGGCGCTTCCATGTTTTTCCAGCAGAAAATGACACCATCCACCTTAGACCCAACCCAGGCCCGGATCATGATGTTTCTGCCTGTTGTCTTTACCTTCATGTTCATCAATTTTGCTTCGGGACTGGTCCTCTACTGGTTTGTCAACAATCTCTTAGCCATGGCCCAACAGTATGTCATTAACAAGGCGGATTGACAGCAGGCTGCGGTAATTCGCACCTCAAATGCCAAAAATGTAGCACCGTCATTCAAATTGGAGATAAATATGGGCTCAAAGCAGCAATTTAAGGGGAAGGACGTTGACGAAGCCATTACCATGGCCTGCGACAAACTTGGCGTCCCCCGGGAAGAACTGAGTATTGAAATTCTTTCAACCGGTTCTTCTGGAATTTTTGGTCTGTGCCGCAAACAGGCAATTATTCGCGCCACAAAAAAAAAGCCGGATACAAAATCCGCCCCGGAGGGACGGAGCGCGCCTATGCCAAGTCCGGTTGTGCAGGAAAAACCCTCACCTGCTGCACCGCCAGCTGCTGCACCGCCGGCCATAGAACATCCTGCTGACGAACAAATACCTCCTACGGCGGAATCCCAGCCTGCTGAGCAGCCCAGCCAGCCGGTTGAGGAGCAGACCAGAAGGAAGCGCCAGCCGGTTGAAGAACGCCCCCAGGAACCGACGGTTCCCCTGACTCCCGAAGTCCTTGCGCAGATAAAAGGCGATCTGGAACAGATGCTGACCCTTATGGACTTTCCTTCAGAAATCGTAGTGGAAGAAAAAAACAATAAGGCCCAGGTAAAAATCTCTGGAGAGCATATTGAGGAACTGATCACCAAAGACGGCCAGGCCCTGGACAGCATCCAGTATCTGATGCGCAAAATCATCAGCAAGAAGTTCCCGCAGAAAATCATGTTTTCCATTGATGCCGGCGAATTCCGGGAAAAACGCAAAGTGGAGCTGCAGGAACTGGCTTTGAAACTGGCCCAGGAAGTGAAAGAAACAGAAAAAACAAAGACCATCCCTCCTCTGAATCCGGCGGAACGGCGCGTTGTTCATCTTGTTCTGCAGGATGACAGCACCATCCGCAGCCGCAGTGTGGGTGACGGCCTTTTCAAGAAAATTCTCATTTATCTGCCCGGCAAGGGCCGCATACGCAAAAAACCACAACGCAGAAAACCAAAGAAGGAAAAATTGACAATTACGGAATGATATTTGATAATAGTTGCAACCTCTGACAGCATGTTGAAAACTATTATAAAATTGTCTTTTTCCTCAAAATGGCCGATACCACTTCCGACGCAAGCGTTCCCCGAAACGTTGAAACAACCATAGCCGCCATCGCCACTCCTCCCGGCCCCGGCGGCATCGGTATCATCCGCATCAGCGGCAGTCAGGCCCTGCCCATTCTGACCGCCCTTTTTTCCCCGAACTGCGGAACAATCGAATACCGCAGCCATCGTCTCTATTATGGCTGGATTAAAGACCCGCAAACAAGCCTGCCCATTGACGAAGTGCTGGCGGTTTACATGCAGGCTCCCAAAACATACACCAGGGAGGATATCGTTGAAATCCAGTGTCACGGCAGCTATCTGGTCCTGCAGGATATCCTGAGCCAAGTCATCAGCATGGGCGCCACCCTTGCCGACCCCGGAGAATTCACCAAGCGGGCCTTCCTGAACGGACGTATCGATCTCACCCAGGCTGAGGCGGTTATCGAACTGCTGCAGGCCAAAACCCGAGAAGGACTCGGCCTGGCCATGTCCCAGCTGCAGGGCCGCCTCGGTGCCATGGTCAGCAGCATCCGCACCTCCATCATCTCGCTCCGGGCCATTATTGAAGTGGCCATCGATTTTCCGGACGATGACGTTGAGATCATCAATGCCCGGGCAATGGGCGAAAAGCTTGAGCACGAAATCCTCCTTCCCCTGCAGGAACTCATCCGATCCGCCAAGCAAGGAAAAATCTTCCGGGACGGCATCTCGGTTATTATCCTCGGCCATCCCAATGTGGGCAAATCGAGCCTACTCAATGCCCTGCTGCGGGAAGAAAGGGCCATTGTCACGGCAATCCCCGGTACTACCCGGGACACCATTGAGGAATTCCTTGATATCAAAGGAATGCCGGTGCGCATCATTGATACTGCCGGCATCCGCGACAATGCGGAAGAGGTGGAGGAGATGGGCATCGTCCGGGCGCGGAAAAAACTGGCTGAGGCTGATCTGGTGCTGCTGATCGTCGACGGCACCCAGCCCCCCGCAGATGACGACACCAGACTTTATGAGTCCGTGGGGGACAAAAAAATCCTGCTGGTGGTCAACAAAAGTGACCTGGCCTGCCAGGATCCCGCCATCTTTGCAGCAGCCTTTCCCGCCATTCTCCGTGTATTTATTTCCGCCAAGACCCATGCGGGTATTAGCGATCTGGAAAACACCCTCTTTGCCCTGGTCACCGGCGGATCGAATTGGGATCCGGGTTACGCCTGCGTGCCCAATGTCAGACAAAGGTCTTCACTTGAAAAATCACTCATCGCCGCAAAAAGGGTTAGCGAGGGGCTGAGAACGGATCTGCCCCCGGATCTGCTGGCCATAGAACTACAGAGCGCACTGGACCACCTGGGAGACATTACCGGAGAAACGACGACCGATGATATTCTGGACCTGATATTTGATCAATTCTGCATAGGGAAATAGATCATGAAGCCGAAACAAGAAAGCAATACCGCCTTTGACCAGCAGGTTAACTTTCTGAAAAAGATTTCTTTTTTTCAGGACTTCGATGATCACGAACTCAAACAACTCCTGGCCGTCAGTCGCTGGCTGAAGGTGCCCCCCGGCACCTTGATCATCAAGGAGGACACCCTGGAGAAGGTCTTTTACATCCTGGTAAAAGGCAGCGTATCGGTTTTCATCACGGTTGACCAGAGCCAGACCATCGAGCTGACCACCCTTGCCACCGGCGACACCTTCGGCGAAATGGCCCTTGTTTCAGAGACGAGAAGAACCGCCGGAGTCAAGACGACCAGCGAATCGTATATCCTGATGGTGGAACCGGACATCCTCAACCAGGCCTCTGTTTTTCTGCAGCTGAAATTCTACCGGCGCTTTTGTGAAATCCTGGTAACCAGGCTGATTGCCGCCAATAAACGCATGGGCGATCTCTCGTCGCAGGCCGCCGAATCTTCCGCCAGCAAGCAAACCCAGCCTCGCCCAGTGGTCCCGCCCCGACCGCAACAGCCACCGCAGAAAAAGGAAACAGCCCCTCCACCTGATCCACTGCCGGCTCAGACGCCCGGAGCCCCCCCCCGGAAAATAGAGGTGAATGTCTCGGAGCTTCCGCCGGCGCCGAAGCTTATGGCGGTTGCCAAAGCAAAAATAAAAAGAAGAATCCAGAGCAACCTGGAACTTGCCGTAAATCCGTCAGTGTCCGCCCGCCTTGCGTCGTTTCTTGTCGGTGATTGCGAGGATATCAGAAAATTCTCCGAACTGATTTCCTGCGATCCCATGCTTTCCGCCAAGGTAATCCAGCAGGCCAACTCATCATTTTACCGGCGTACTACCACGGTGAATTCCGTTCCACACGCCATGGTGACCATGGGCATCAAGAATCTGCAGGAAGTTATCGCCCAAGAAACGATGAAGGTGTTCAATGAGGAAGAACTTTTCGGGGGGTTCGGCCAGCTGGCCGACAATTTCTGGCTACACTCGGTGGCCGTGGGCCGCATTGCGGAACTCCTGCGGGACACGATCAGAATCAACATATCCGAGGATGTCTATCTGGCAGGGCTTTTTCATGATCTGGGCAAACTGGCGCTGGACCGGCAGCAGCCGCTTTTTTATCCCCAGCTGCTGCGACCTGATTTTATTGAAAAGGACATCTGCACGTCGGAACAGGAGTACATCGGCATCGATCATGCCCAGGCAGGATACTGGCTGGGGGAAAAAATGGGGCTGCCCAAACCATATCTCGATGTCATGCTGATGCACCATACGCCGGAAAAGGCCAGGGAAAACGTCCTGCTCACCGGCCTTATCCATCTGGCCGACCTTTTTGCCAAGGACAAGGGCATGATCATGGGCAAGGAAGGCCCTCCCCAGTCACTTTCTACCGCATTTGGCTGGATTATCGTCCAGGAACAGCATCGCCCTTTTATTGATGTTAATGTGGACAACTTTATTCGATCATTTAAAGTTGAGCTGGAGCGGACATGGGGAGAAATGTCCTCTCTGCCGCTCACATAAGCCATACCCCCCTGACGACAGAGGCCCCAGCCGGATAGATAAAACTTGGCAGGCAAGGTGGGTGCTGATGGCCTAATCTTCCGGCTCAAACTCACTTTTCTGCGCCCCGCATACCGGACAGGTCCAGTTATCCGGCAGATCCTCAAAGGCTGTACCGGCTGCTATGCCGCCATCGGCATCGCCCTTGGCGGGATCATAAACATAACCACATACTGTGCAACGATATTTTTTCATAATTTTTCTCCTGGAATCAGTAGACTACGCATAGGCGAATATTGACATAATCGGAAATCTCCCGTAAACATTAGCAGGGAGAAAGGTTGTCAGTCAACGCAAAAAATCCACATAATGCACAGGTAGACCATGAAGAAAATTGTGCTTTCCCGCCAGGAAATTGCCAAAAAAGTCAGAGAACTCGGTCAAAAGATCACCCGGGACTTTGCTCATGAAGATCTGCTGCTCATCGGCGTGCTGAACGGCGCTTTTATCTTTACCGCCGATCTGGCCCGGGAAATCGACCTGCCCCTGGAGGTTGATTTCATCCGCGTGGCCAGCTATGGTGCAGGCACCTCGTCATCGGGCACCATTACCTTTACCAAGGATGTGGAACGCCCGGTGGCCGGCAAAAAAATCATGCTGGTGGAAGATATTGTCGATACCGGCCGCACCATTGTCCGCCTGCAGCAGCATTTTCTCCAGTTTGGCGCGGACAGTGTGCATATCTGCGCCCTGATCGACAAAAAGGAGCGACGCGAAGTGGAAGTACACCCAGACTATGTCGGCTTTGAGGTGGCCGAGGGCTTCCTGGTGGGTTACGGCCTTGATTTTGCCGAGCAGTACAGAAACCTGCCGGATGTCTTTCACCTGGAAAACCCGACTCAGTCATAAAGAAACCCATGCGGGCAAGGCGTTGCTCGACGGTTGCGCAAAGAGTTCAGCATCCATGAAATCCACCCTGCAGGAAACGGATAAAAAATTCCTCTGGCATCCCTATACCCAGATGCACGATTATGCTGCCCGGGATCTGCTCATCATCGACCGGGCCGATGGTCTCATGCTCTATGATTTAGAAGGCAGGAGCTATTTCGACACCATATCGTCCTGGTGGTGCATCCTGCACGGCCACAATCATCCCACCATCAAAAGCTTCATGCACCGCCAGCTGGACAGACTCGATCATGTGCATCTTGCCGGCACGAGCCACGAAGCCGCCATTCTGCTGGCGGAAAAGCTTATCGCTATCACCCCGGAGGGCCTCAGCAAGGTCTTTTATTCGGACAACGGCTCCACCGCCTGCGAGGTGGCCCTGAAGATGAGTCTGCAATACTGGCGGCATAGCGGCCAGGCGCAACGGAAACGCTTTATCGGCCTGGAACGGGGCTATCACGGCGACACCATCGGCACCATGAGTCTGGGCGGGGTCCCTGATTTCCATAAAGAATTCGCCGAGATTCTCTTTGCCTCCTTTACCGTGCCCTCCCCTTACTGCTACCGCTGTCCCATGGCGCAGAACCCTGAGACCTGCCGGCTGGAATGTCTGCAGCCGCTGCAGGATCTGCTGGAAAACGAAGGTGAAAATGTCGCGGCCATGATTGTCGAACCGCTTATCCAGGCAGCGGGCGGCATGCGCATCTATCCGGCCCGGTATATCAAGCGGCTTGCGGAGCTGCTCCGGCAATACGGAGTCCATCTTATTTTTGATGAGGTGGCCACGGGATTCGGGCGCACCGGCAGGATGTTTGCCCTGGAGCATGCCGGGGTGACGCCGGACTTTCTCTGCCTGTCCAAAGCCCTGACCGCAGGCATGCTGCCCATGGCCGCCACCATAACCAGCGACGAAATTTATCAGGCCTTTTATGGCGCATATGCCGAGAACCGAACCTTTTACCACGGCCACACCTTTACCGGAAGCCCGCTGGCTGCCGCCGCAGCGCTGGGTTCCCTGCAGGTCTTTGCCGAAGAAAAGCCTTTGGCGCGGCTTGGGGCAACCATTGCCCATCTGCACCAGAAAATGGCGCGTTTTCTTGATCTGCCCTGGGTGGGGGACGTGCGTTGCCTGGGCATGATTGCCGCCATTGAACTGGTCAAAGATAAACAGACCAAGGAAGAGTTCACCTTTGCGGAGCGGGTGGGGTGGAAAATCTACCTCAAAGGTCTGGAGCAGGGTCTTATCCTGCGCCCATTGGGCAATATTGTTTACCTGTGGCTGCCCATCTCAACCACCATTGCCGAGATTGACGAAATCACGGAGCGTACCTGGCGGGTCCTGGCCGCTGCTGACAATATCAGCGGAGCGTTATGCAATAAACCTCATGGCATAAGGGTTGCTTAGAAAAATGGAACGTTTTTATTACGCTGCACCCGTTTTTTCGGTGTGTTACGTTGCCTTTTAGCCTCACAAAAGGTTATTAAATGATGATGAGACTCTGCCATCACACCATGCCAAAAACCACCATGTCCCCCGACTGACATTTACACTGCGGGTAATTGCGGGTTTGCGTGATGCGTTAGGGCATTGCCCGAGAGGAATGAAATGACTCTGCCAATAATTTTAGTACTCGCCGTAATTGTACTTGTCATCCTGCTCTTTATTTTTGAGTTCGTGCGGGTTGATGTGGTGGGTATCAGTATGATGGTCCTGCTGCCGCTACTTGGCCTGATTACGCCGCAAGAGGCGATCAGCGGTCTGTCCAGCAATGCAGTGGTGATCATTGTCGCGATTATCATCTTCGGTGCCGGACTCGAAAAGACCGGCGCCATGAATTCCCTGGCCGGAGTCCTGTTGAAATTTGTCGGTCACAGTGAGACCCGGATCATGCTGCTCATCTCCGGCACTGTAGCCTTTTTCTCCAGCTTCATGCAGAATATCGGTGCGGCAGGGCTGTTCATGCCCGCGGCAAAACGAATATGCCGGCAGGCCAATGTGTCTGTCTCCAGGATACTGATGCCCATGGGATTCAGCGCCATTATCGGCGGCTGCATCACGCTTATCGGCTCAAGCCCCCTGATCCTGCTCAACGATGTCATGAAAATCAGCAGTCCGGAGGCCGAACCCTTCGGTTTGTTTGCCGTGACTCCCATTGGTCTTGCCCTGATCGTTTCCTTTCTTCTCTACCTGGTGCTGTTCGGCAGATTTATTTTGCCCGCGGGCCACAAGGCAAATGGGGCCAACGGACCCATGTCCAAAACCCTGCAGCGGACCTACCATGATATCGGCAATATTTTTGAGCTGTATATCCCCCCGTCTTTTGCCGGCCCGAAGACCTTGTCTGATCTGGAAATCAGGGCCTATTATTTTACCACCGTCATTGGTGTTGCCCCCAAGGGTGGAACCAAGAATTTTGCCCCTGACATCGATACCGAGCTGCGCGGCGGCGACATCATTGCAGTCGAAGGCCCCCCTGAACTGGTAAAAAAACTTGCTGCCGCCTACAAGTGGGAGATCAAAGACGATCTGTCGGTTTTTGCCCAAGATCTCTCTCCCGCCAATGCCGGCATCGTGGAGGCGGTCATTTCTCCCCGCTCGGAAATGGCCCGCAACACCCTGCGCTCCTTTTCCTTTCGTAAAAAATACGGCGTCAACCCGCTGGCCGTGCGCCGGGGCAACAAAACCTTTGTCGGCGGCATCTCCGACATTATTTTGCAGACCGGAGATACACTTCTCCTGCAGGGCCGATGGGATAAATTCCATTTCGTCAAGGAGCAGCTTGATCTCGTTTTCACCGAAGAGGTACACGGTGCAATTCTCAAGACGGACAAGCTCAAATATGCCATCGGCTGCATGCTTCTTTCCCTTGTCCTCATCCTCGCCTTCAAAGTACAGCTCACCATTGCCCTGCTAACCGGCGCTCTCGGCATGATCCTGACCAATGTGCTCACTATCGATGAAGCTTACGAATCCGTGGACTGGATGACCGTCTTTCTCCTGGGTGGCATCATTCCCCTGGGCATAGCCTTTGAAAGGACCGGCGCGGCCAGATTCATCGCCGATACACTTATTGGCTTCTCGGGCACTGTCTCCCCCCTCCTGCTGCTTACCGTTTTCGCCATCATCACCTCCATTTTCACCCTGATCGTTTCCAATATCGTCACCGCCGTCCTGATGATCCCGCTGGCCATGAACATGGCGGTAATCTGCGGCGCTGATCCGCGCCTGGCGGCCCTGGTTGTGGCCATCGCCTGCTCAAACAGCTTTATTCTGCCGACCCATCAGGTGAACTCCCTGGTCCTGCAGCCCGGAGGTTACCGAACCATGGATTATTTCAAAGCGGGAAGCGGCATGACCATCCTTTTCCTCCTTGTCATGCTGACCACCATCTCCCTGCTCTACGGCATCTGAAGGTATAACCGCCGGAACCTGATTTATCAGGCCTGCGCGGCGTGGCCCTTTTACCTGTAACCGTATGAACAGAAGGGGCGCCAAACCGAAATCACGCCAGACCCCGCAAACTACACGAAAAGGCGAGGCTTCAAACAAATTAAAAGGCCTGGATCGTCCAGCTTCTCCCCTCGTTCCTTTTTATTGTTACAATATGCAACAAATCCGCCTCTGCTAACAAATACAGCTAATTACCTGTTTGTCCGTCTTATTTTCACCAGCAAGAATTGTAGATGCACATTGCAACATGCCTTATTACCCATAAAGGCGTTATTGTTGCATACAGCAACAGAGAATCATTGCACATTACAACACTAGCGTTTTGCTGAGCCTTCCCGTTATCGGCATTCAGCCAGGCAGGACAAATCGTTTTGCTCAGATTGCCGGTTCAGCCAGGGGCAACTCCACCCAACGGGAAAACAAACGTAATCTACTGATATTACATAACAAAAATAAGCGCACTTTCTACACGATTAAACCGAAATATTTGTGCGGCCATCATGTAATAGGCCACCCCGAGAAAAAATCTCGTCAAATGGCACGCTAGATGCTTAATAATGCCTGCAAATTGGCATGCCCAGCACCTTTGAGAAGTCAGCAAGCCACCGTTCCCTTTAATGAAACTTGCGGGTTTACACTGCAACGCGACTTCCTGACAGGTCATCGGCCCAGTGCAGGGAGGGGAGGGGAAATATGGGGCTTGAAGAGTACAACTGTCCGCCCGGCTTTGACTTTCATCGGTTGTGCCGCCGCGCTGACGAAAGATTCAACTTGGTCTTTTATGTAATGAGAGCGTCCCGGTATGGACGGAATTATTCAAATTCGAGAAGTGGGGTAAGATTATTCAATGGCAACACAACAAAGCAAATCAAAATTGTTTCTGAGCACTGTTATCTTCGGGGCGGTTTCCATCTCATTTTATGTCCTGCTGTTCACCAATGAGAAACTGGTCACCGACACCTTTACCAAGGGAGGCATCTACACGCTGTTTCCCATAGGAACAGTCTTCCTTTTTTCCTTTATCCATGGGGCGTTTGCCAGCAACCTGCTGAGCCTGCTCGGCATAGAGGCCAAAAAGAAATAACCCGTACCTGCAAGCAATTATTATCTATATTCGAGGAGTTAATTAAATGAAGAAGTTAGTTATAGTCGTACTGTTTTCACTGTTTCTCCTGCCGCTGGCAAGCGCTGTTTTTGCCGCCGGCGGGGCCGGTCCCGACAAGAGCATGCTGAAGGGCGTATTCACCGAGATCAACGAGGCGGCCCATACCGCTGTTCTGCGGAAGGATGGCACAACTGAGCTGAAGAGCCTGATCATCGGTGAGAAAGTCAAACCGGAGACTCTCCGCCTTGGTAAAAAGGTGCTGGTCAGCCTGGACCATGATGCCGGCGAGAACGTGATCAAGGATGTGTCCATCATGTTCATGGATATGACCCTGAAGAAACTGCTTGCCCTCTTGACGGTCGGCCTGGTGGGCGGCATCCTGAGCGGTTTTATCGGATCGGGCGGCGCCTTTGTCCTTACCCCGGCCATGATGTCCCTGGGCGCCCCCGGCGCCGTGGCCGTGGCCAGCAACATGTGCCACAAGTTTCCCAAGGCCATGATCGGCACCTACAAACGCTGGAAATACGGCCAGGTTGACATAAAACTGGCCCTCACCATGTCCGCCACCGCCATCGTCGGCGTCCAGATCGGCGTCATGATTCAAAAGTACATCCTCAATAAATGGGGCAATGATGGTTCAAACCTCTATGTGAGCGCTATGTTTGTAGTCGTCCTGGTCCTGGTCGGCGGCTATGTCGCTTATGACGCCTACAAGCTTTCCAAGGGCGGAAAAGATAAGCCCGAACAGACGGCCTCGACCCTGGCCCTGGCCATGCAGAAGATCAATCTCCCGCCGATGATGAATTTCAAGGTGGCCAAGGTGCGGATCTCAGCCTGGGTAACCATTCCGGTTGGTCTGGCTACAGGTATGCTGGCGGCCACCATTGCCGTGGGCGGCTTTATCGGGGTGCCCGGCATGATCTATGTGATCGGCGCCTCGGCCATGGTGGCCAGCGCCACCGAGCTGGGCATCGCCTTCGTTATGGGGTTGTGGGGTTCCATCCAGTGGGGCCTGAGCGGTCTTATCGATATCCGGCTGTCCGTCCTGCTCCTGGCCACCTCCCTGATCGGCGTTCAGGTTGGCGCCCTCGGCACCACCTATGTCAAGGACTATGTGATCAAGATCACCATGGCAGCCACCATGCTCATCGTCGCGGTCAGCCGCGGGGCCTTGCTTCCCGGTTATCTGGCCAAATTCGGCCTCGTTGGCCAGATTTCCCCGTCCACCGCGGCATTCCTGGAGAGCCTCAGCTTCTGGGCCCTGGTTGCCGCCCTCGGCGTTGCCGGTTTCATCAGCACCGGGGCCATGGTCAAGGGCATGATTGCCGACCGGAAAGAGAGCAAACTGCATATCATAGCCGAAGCAGACCGGGCATAAGATTACCTGTTGGGCGCGATAACATGACCCCTGCCGGCAGGACAGCCCCGTCGGCAGGGAACTTTAATCTCAAAAAACATAACCGGACAGAACCGCTGACCCTTCCAGATTCCGCGGCAGGTCAGCGAGCACCAAGGGGGAAAGCATCATGGCGTCGGAAAACGGCAAGATATTTGCGATCGGGGATATCCACGGCTCCTACGACAAACTGCATGGTCTCCTGGACCGTCTGCCCTACACCCCCGGCCGTGATCGCCTGGTCTTCCTCGGCGATTATCTTGACCGGGGACCGGATTCGGCAAAGGTTCTGGAACTTCTCTGCGAGCTGAAGAGCCGCGATGCCAACCTCGTCACCCTGCTCGGCAATCACGAGTACCTGCTCCTCGAATATTACCGCAGCGGCGACCCGCTCCTGCTGCCCTACCTGCGGGGCATGGGACTCGACGCAACCCTGGACAGTTACGGGCCGGACCGCAACGTCAATCTGCAGACATTGAGCTTTCTCCCCAAAGAGCACCTGGAGTTTCTCCTGGCCCTGGTGCCATACTGGGAAAACCCGCATTACATCTTTGTCCACGCCGGCCTTGAACCGAATATCCCCCTGGCCGCCAATGACCTGACCACCCTCTGCGAAGTGCGTGATACCTTCCTCACCCTGGACCATGATTTCGGCAAAAAGGTCATCTTCGGCCATACCCCGTTCGAGCTGCCCCTGGTCACTTCCCACAAAATAGGCATTGATACCGGCGCCATGTACGACAATCTCCTCACTGCCATTCAATTGCCGGATGAGATCTTTTTTCACGCCTAAACCTTGACGATCTCGTAAAAAGTCTGTTTTCACCACAGAGCACACAGAGATCACAGAGAAAATATTTTTATTTTCAGCAAGTTATCTCTGTGGGCTTTGTGCTCTCCGTGGTTAATTTTCAGTTTTTACGAAGCCATCAAGCCTGAGAGCCGTCAATCTCCTCCTTTAACCCCGCCAACTCATAATCCCCGTCGAGAAAGGCCTGGGCCACCCTGGGCACCAGCTCATCCCGGCGCATGACCGCATCCAGCAGCCGGGAAAAGCCTAAGATACGGCCGATCACCTTCAGCTTCTCCTCAATCACCACGGCGGCCCCGCCCTGGATGGCCGCGGTCAACAGATCGTCGCGCAGGTCGCAGAAAAAACCGGCTGCAGTGAGAATCTCCGCCAGGCAGCGGACCCGGCGATTGCGCTGCTCCGGCCCGGTACCTCCCCCCTTGAAGCGAAATTTGATGTAATTGAGCCGGGAGTCGATACCGCAGATGGCATCCACCATGGTGAAATGAAAATCCATGCGGGCGTTGAGATTGAGAAAATCCCTGGTTACCAGGGCATAGTTGGGCAGGCCGATGGGTCGGGCGGAACGGTGATCGGTGAGAAAACGGGAGACAACCGACCCCATCGCCACCCCGCCTGCCGGCCCCCAGTTCAGCCCTGGGGTGGTAACCCCCTGCCAGAGGGCGGTAAACGGCCGAGACAGCACTTGTTTAGGCGGCACCCGGCGGGCGCTGCCCGGCAGCAGGCCGCCGCCCAGATCAATGAGGGAAACCAGGAAGGGCACCTCGCTGTCCAGATGATAAATCACCCCGGATGCCTGCTCAACCGCTTCGTCCCCGGCCTCGAACATGGCCAGAACCGCCTTTTCATGGGCATAGCGCACCAGATCGTGCATGGTTTTGCATTCGGCAATGGAAAAGGTGGGTCCATAGGCATCGGTCAGGTTGAGGGGGACAATCCGGTCATAGAGAGCGGCGGCCACCGGATCTTCGGGACGGGGCACCCGGTCTTTCCAGGTGGCGATTTTCTTCAGATGGCGCTCCCGGTGCCGGGCGATTTCCTGCTCAGTGGCCGCATAAATCAGCCCGCGCTCACCATCAACCAGCAGTGCTTCCCCTTCGTGCAGTTTCCGGGTAACCTGCCCCAGGCCGGTGAGCATGGGAACCCCGTATTCCCGGGCCACACAGGAGAGATGATCGGCAGGATTGCCCAGCTCCACCAGAATTGCCGCGGTCTGGGGCAGGGCGCTCACCGCCTCCACCATGCTCTGATGCATGACCAGCACATAGGGCGGGCTGGTCAGTCCTTCCAGATCCTGCCGGCTGCCGATAAGGCGGACGTGGCCGGCCACCCGCCCGGGTGAAGCAACCTGGCCGGCGGCCATGAGCGGCTGGCGGCTCTCCCGGGCCTCGATCTCCGCCGGGCTGCCCAGGTTCACCTTGAGCGGCCGCGACTGAAGGAAAATGACCTGGCCCTGCCGGTCCACCGCCCACTCTATATCCTGGGGACCGCCCAGCTGCTCCTCCGCCGCCATACCGAGCCGCACCATGGTCATGATCTCACTCTCATCCAGCACCGGGGCATCCCCGGCCTCAGCCGCCAACTGCTCCTCCACCACCCCGCCCTGGCCGGCGCTGACCAGCCGCCTGGTTTTGCGCACCACCTGACTTTCCCCCGGTCCGGACCCGTCCCGGAACGGATGATAAACATCCGCCGCCGCACTGCCGCCCACCGCCAGTTCACCAAGCCCGTAGACCGCCGTGATCAGCATCCGGTTGCTGGCCCTGAAATTGGGATCTCTGGTAAACAGGATGCCGGCTGAACGCACATCCACCATCTCCAGGCAGAGGATGGCCAGATCAAACTCGTAGGGGGGCAGCCCGGCATGACGCCGGTAGGCAAGGTTGCGGACATTAAAGGCGCTGGTAACCACCTTTTTTACGGCGTCCTCCAGCTGTGCCGGAGTTTTCACATTGAGAATGGAGACATACTGGCCGGCAAAGGAATGGGCCTTGCTGTCCTCGCTCACCGCGCTGCTGCGCACCGCAAGCCCCTGCCCTTTGGCAAAGACAGAGGAGGCGGCCGCCTGCATGGCGCTGATAAGCTCGGACGGCAACGGGGTTGCCATGATCATCTCCTGCACGGCAGCGACACTTTCCTGGTCAGGCAGGCCGTCCCCGCTCTGCTCACCGGTCCGCAGCCGGGCGACGATGCGCAGGTAGAGATTCTCCTGGTCCAGAAAGAGACGGCAGACCGACACCGGTATGGCAAAACCGCCGGGTACGGAAAATAAACCGACCCGGCGCAGTTTTGCGAGATTGGCGGCCTTACCTCCCACGGCCCGGCTCATGGTCGCTTCCACCTCGTCCAGAGACAGACAGAAGGGAAACCGCTCCTCCCGGGGCAGCCGGCCAAGATCCTGGCGGATTGCTTCCCCCAGCTGGGCCTGCCGGCGGATCAGCCCGGCATACTCGCCCTCGGCCAGGTGGTCCAGCTTCTCCACCAGATCGGTCGTGACCCCCAGCAGTTCATGGATAGCGCCGGTCAGCACCCCGGGCCAGAAAACCTGGGACCGCAGGGAAGCGCCCAGTTCGGTGATGAGCTCCACCGCCCGGTGATTGTCATCAAGTAAGATACGGAATACCTGATAACGGGCCCGCAGCCGCGCCAGCTGCTCGTTGCGCTTCTGCTGCTGCAGCTCCCGCAGGGTAGCCAGGGGATGAAAGAACCACTCTCGCAGCATATTACACCCCTCCCGGCTCGGGGATCTTACCGACGCGATTGATGAACTCGCTGAAAAAATGTTCAACCGCCGCGTCATCCACCATTTTCACATCCAGTTGCCGGGTAAAGGCCACCAACTCACCCAGATGCACCAGAATACTCTCCAGATGGGCGCGTTCCAGCATCTTCACCTTGCCCAGCACCAGATCGCCCTTGACCTCCACCTTGAAATGCAGACCGGCCAGCACCTGGGAGATCATCACCGCCCGCCTCTCCCGCTTGCCGGCCTCGGCAAAGCCTCCGACAAAACGGAAGTAGACATGGTTATCGTCCGATTCATCGGAGAGATAGCAGTCAATAATGTTGAAATGGTAGCCGAGGCGCAGACTCAGATTGCAGTAATTATCGGCAATGATCGCCAGATTTTCGCCGCTGTAGGGCTGGGTATTGGTCAGCATGGACAGGGGCCGGGTAATGCCGGAAAGGAAATCCCTGATGCCGAAATGCGCCGGCTCCAGATCCCAGAAACTGGCATCCATCAGTCCCTGCAGCAGAAAACGAAAGGGCATGCTGGTCACCTGCTCCACGGTCACCCGTTTATCATTGGCCGGATTATCCAGGCCGCGGCCGATATCGATGATGCGCAGCTTGACGGGCAGATCGGTCTGCAGCAGGGGCGCCCCGCCGCCGGATACCAGTTTGCCGGAGGTGTGGAAGCTGATCAGTTCGGCCACCGCCCGTTCGTGGCAGAAACGGAGAAAATCATGGACGGTCCGGCAGTTCTCCATGCGAAAGGCGGAAGAGGCGGGATTGGTCAGGTTGAGCGGGGAAATAAGGCGCAGCAGGCGGCGCAGCATTGATTCCTCGCGGTTGCTGATCAGGGGGAGGAGGCCGGCGGCACGGGGCAGATCAATGGGCAGCTCCACCTTGCCTTCATACACGGTCTGCTCCTCCACATCCACCATGACGTACACCCCATCCGGCAGGAGCGTGGTGGCCTTTTCCGCGCCGAACAGGGCCGGGGTGCGATATTCCCTGGCAATGGTTGCCAGATGGCTGGTCGGACTGCCGATATCGGTGATGATCGCCGAGGCCCGCCGGACAATCTCGGCCAGCCGGGGGCTGGCATAATGGCTGACCGCCACCCCGCCCACCGGAAAACTCTCGGCCGGGGTGTCCTCGTGGACCTGCACCACTTTGCCGCCGGCCAGACCCAGCTGGCAGATATGCCCCTTGCCGGCCATGAGCACGGGCAGCTTGGCCAGCTCCGCCGTCAACTGATCCGGGGTTGGGGCCTCCCTGCACGCCGGCAGCCGCAGGGGCCGGGACTGCAGAATCCAGATATTTCCTGCGGCATCGAGACACCATTCGATATCCTGGGGTGACTCGAGACGTTTTTCCAGCAGAATCCCGTATTCGGCCAGCTGCCGGAGGTGGGCCACATCCACTATTCCCGAGCCACGGCGCAGGCCGCTGGGCATTCTGAGCATGGGGTCCGGGGCTGGTTCTTGGCCGCCCGGCCCGGGGACGCCGATATTACTGGCCAGCAGAGTGAAGGGGTGATTGCGATCCATCACAAAACGGTCCCCGCTGTCCCGGCCGGCAACCAGATTTTCGCCGGGGCCCATAACCGCCGAGAGCACCAGGGTTTCCGCCTCGGGATTATTCGGATCACGGGTATAGAGCACGCCGCTGGCGCGGGCCGTGACCATGGGCTGCACCAGAACCGCCATGGGCGCTGCCTCGGCCGCGGTGCCGCTGTCAATATAGCGGCAGAGCCGCTCGGAAAAACGGGAGGCCATGACCCGTATGCAGGCTGTAGCCACCTCACCGGCCGGCACATCGAGAAAGGATTGAAACTGGCCGGCGAAACTGCGCTCCCCATCCTCATCCACCCCGCTGCTGCGCACGGCAAAACGCTCCGGATGCAGCGGTCCGGAACGCATCTTTTTCAGAGCGTGGCTGATGGCCGAGGCAAGATCATTGGGCATCCTGGCCCTGGCGAAGAGTTCGCTGATGCGGGTGGACTGTACAGAGGGATCGGCGGACTGCCGGAGAATCTCGTTGATGCGGTTAAAGAGGTCATTGCCCTCCATAAAGCGCCGGTAGCCGGTGGTGCTCACCACAAAGCCCACCGGAGACGGCAGCTCCAGGCTGTTCACCACCTCGCCCAGGCTGGCGCCCTTGCCGCCGGCCAGATGCCGCAGGTCGCGATGGAGGACTTCCCACTCCAGGACCAGCATCGGACCATAAGGGCCGGGCCCGCCGGCCAGGATATCGGCCAACTGATCACCGGTGGTGGTATAGCGTTCGTAAAGCAGGTGGTAGCGGTCATCGGACATGGCATTGAGGTGGTAAATGACATGCCGGCCCTTTTCCACAATATCGGTCACCGCATTCTGCAGGAAGATAATGTCGTAGATGTATTCGCCGCCGAGAACCCGTTCCAGATCAGCGATCTTTTCCAGGATCTGGTTATTGATGGTCACCACTCGGCGGAAATGGTTGAACAGGGCGCCAAAGGCATCCGCAGGCGTCCGCCTCCTGACAATACCTCTGCGCCGCCACAAAGGACTCATCGCTGATCCTCACGGCAGGTTCTGGCATGAAAGGGCAGGAACTGGCAAGACGGGAAACACGTCCGGACCGGTCGGTGCGGTCCGGCTGCCGGCCATTGGTAACAGTCCCGCGCCAACCTGTTTTCTCGAAGCATCACAATCATCAAGGGTAACGGAAGGTATCCACTCTAGCGTCAGGGAAAAGTCATTTTTAGAATTGGGATGAGTATTGGCCAGGAAAGCCGGATTTGCTCTGCAATCTGCCGGCAGCCAGCGTCCGTCAGGCCGGGGTGCGGCAAACCAAAAAAACAGAGCATGGCCCGTGGCCTGTCCTCTCTTCAAACCTCAGTCATAACACAAAAAAGACGGCCACGGAAGAAAAAATCCAAGCAGCTTTTTATGCCCCATGTGCTCTCTCATTGCCTTGTCTTTTTTTGAACCCTGACCAGCCGTTAGAAGTGTTCCCAGTCGCCTTTTACCGGTGCGATGCCGGTAGCCGATTTGGTCGCCTTTGCCTGGAGGGTAACGAGCGGTGACCGGTTTAAGCCAAATTTACCTTGCCAAAACCCGCTGATTTGGCTATTTAACGGGAATTCCGTCTTTCTTGTCAAGGTTGATACGATCTCGCAAAACCCCGCAAAAGGACAGGAACATTCTCCCGTTTTGACCAAATGCGCCCGTAGCTCAGCTGGATAGAGTACCGGACTTCGAATCCGTGGGTCGGGGGTTCGAATCCCTCCGGGCGCGCCAGTAAAATCAGGGAGTTAAGTCAAGTTGGCTTAACCCCTTTTCTCGTCTGTGTGAGAATCTGTGTGAGACTTTTGCCTGGCATGCTCGTAAACATCTATTGCTTGTCTTTCAGAATCACCGATGCTGTGCAGGTAAATTTCCGTTGTGGTACGGTTCTCATGACCAAGTATTCTCTGAATAGATCCTATCGGCACATTGAAACTCTCCATGACCGATGCTCCGGCATGTCTTAATGCGTGATAGCGGAAATATCTCACTCCCGCCTTCGCACAAAGAGTTTTCATGATCTTCTTCCGGTCATAGTAAGGGCCTTCCACAAATCTTCCTTCTTTTCTGCTCCAGTATCTGTGCCAGAAAACCCATGGTTTATCAGGTTCACTATTTTGATTCCTGCCCCATAAGATTTCATAAAGCTTCTGAGTCATCGGCACTTTTCTTGGTGTGAGGTGACCGCCTTTCTTTTTT
>JAHILF010000045.1 GCA_018897105.1 Pseudomonadota bacterium | reverse complement strand
GCTCGTAGCCCCTTCCAAATGAAATTGCCAGCTCGTTTTATCACAGTCTCCACTGTATCCAACAAATATCCGTTCCATGACTTCTCTAACCCGGCCCAATAACGCTCAATACTATTGTATTTGCTGTGATAGGGAGGGTAGCTGTAGCGGCTCGCAATGATAAACTGTCAGGCTCGCACTCATATCAATTCTGGGCTCACATTATTTGACAATAGAAATGGTGCCGGACTCACATTAGCTGCCACTGGGCTCAGATTAAGTGCCACTGGGCTCGCAATGATGAGGCCGGACTCACATTAAATGAGAATATGAAGAAATCGTAGTCTTTTTAAAGAGGGATGCCGGCAGCGAGCATTTCCACTTGGATCTCCTGAGTTTGTCCAGGGGATAATTTCCCATTCAGAAAAGATCGAATAATTTTCGGTTGCACGTTGACTGTCGCTGCAAGAGTTTTCACATTATATCCATGTCTGGTCAGTTTCTGTTCCAGACCATCAATATCTTTGGCGAGAATAGATTCAACCACATTTGCCGGGACTGGTGTTTCGCCAATCAAATACCCCTCTTCAAGGGCAAGCGTAAGATGATGTTCAATTTGTAAAGGAGTGAGAAGGCGTTCAGCCAACAGGTCAACAGCCTCCTCGGTAAGTATGGCATGAATATCTGTTCCGGCTTTTGAGCATTCGCGAAGAAGCCATTCAATAAAGCCGCGCTTGCTGGCCGCTATGCCATCCAAATTAAAGACGGTTGTCCTGGAGCCAATTTCTTCAAGGGATGATCGGCGGAGGTCATTTTTTAATTTTGGGTGCCCGGCAAGAACCACGGATAGTATGCCACCGCAATCCTGTACCATCTCAATGAGGCGTTTCAGGCCAATCAAGGTGTTACCATGAAGATCATGAGCCTCATCAATAAAAAGAGCTACTGGCTTTTTCCTTTTCATTATAAGCTCTTGAAGCTTACGTTCTCTTTTTTCTGATTGAGTCGGAATTTTTACATCCTTTTCAGTGGAAAGATCATAAAACAGTGCCATCATAAGAGTGCTGAGGGTAACTCGGGCTTTTTCAACAGAAAGGGATTTGGCAACGATTATTTCCCCCTCTTTTATAAGGGTATCACGTATTTTTTTTAGCGTGGTAGTTTTACCGCACCCCACAATTCCGGCAACGGCAATGAGCTTTCCTTGCCGGATCGCCATTTTGAGTTCTTGAAAAATTTGTTTATGATGGTCTGTCTCAAAATACCCAACGTTGCGAAATTCCTTCACCAGTTTAAAATGACTCATCACATCACTTAACATCTCTTACCCCTTGTCGTTGTTTGCCGAAAATATCGTCTGACCTCATCCATGATTTCTTTCTTTTGAAGAGAGCCGGATAATATTGTATCGATTTTCTCTCTTTCCTCTTCCGACAGCCTGGAGAGAGGAATACCCAGATAATTTGCTATGGCCTTTTTAGCTTCCAGGATGCCAGGATAGGTGAATTCTTGAAAAGGATCAGGATCTGTAAACGGAACGACAGGTGTTCCCTCGGAAAGACATCTCTTAAACGCTGCCATTGTTCTGCTGTCATCGGTGAGGGCCTCTTTGGGTAGTGCAATTTCCTTGGCCAGCTTTTCAATGGAATCCGCTCTCTTTTCTGCCTTGGTTTTGCGCATGGCACGGAATTTATGAAGGGGAATGGGCCCATCATCGGGATGAAAAAAGCCGAACTTTTCCTCTCCATGCCCTATGTACAGTTCCGTGTCAAAAAGCCCCCACCATAAAACCACATCATGTCCGGCAAGGGCCGAGTCTACTCGATACGTTCCGCCATTCACCTTAATAGTTGCATCACCGGCTACTTTCCGACGTTCCGGTTCCCTTGCGAAAGTTGCAAATCTATCCCATGAGCACACCTTCCGCAGCCCGGAAGCCGGCAGATTTTTTATCCAATCCTCTATCCGCGAATGGTTTTCTGACCGATGGCTCTTTTCGTTATAACGGAGGACATAATTCAAGAGCCAGTTGTTTGCTTCCTCCTTATCTTTTGGTGTATGAAAATGATAGAGTGTTTCATGGATTTCCTTGATTGTTCGAAAGGGTCGTTCAACTTTTCCTTTTGCTCTGGCCGTGGTACGGCGACCATCCTTTCCCTTCGGCATATGTGTTCGCAAGTCAATGCCGAGATATTCCATAACTTTCTGAAACACCTGGCTCTTGGCAATCGGACCGTTATCAGTGTAGATCATTTGCGGGATACCCTGGAAAGGAAAGCCTTCAATCTCCTTTATTGCCATCGCCCGGTAAAGAAAACGGAGAGCCGCCTCAAGTCAGCGGATCTGGTCTTGCCGGAAGTGCCAAGTGGGGTTTGATTACCGCTTACATGATTTCATCATCAAGTCTCCAATCTCGGGATGGCGCGTCGTATGAACTCGTCGAAAAGCGGAACCGTGAAGGCCAGATCGCCATAAGATGGGCTGTATACCATCCCCTTTTTGATCAAACCGGCACGCAACGGTCCGAGCGTGCTAATTTTTACCTTCAGCTTGTCGGCAACGTCACCCGTACGGTAGGGACCTGCGCCAAGCTCGGCCATGGCTCGCAGAAACATCTTTTCTCGTGGAGTCAACCGGTCGAACCGAACCCGGAAGAAGTTTTCGTCCAATCGCCTGGAGATCAGATCCCTGGCCTCTTGAACCACCTGCAGAGTGATCGGCGAAACGCTGGCGTGATTCCATGCCTGGTAGCCCCATTCCTGGAGGAAATAGGGGTAGCCCTGCGTCAGCCGGAAAATCTCATGCAGTGCGGCCTGCTCAAACGACTCTCCCGCCAGCCTTACCGGATCCTGGAGAGCCTTGATGGCATCCGGTTCCGTCAACGGACCAACCTCAGGGAAGCTGAATAAGCGCTCGGCGTAGGATTTCGATTCCCCGGCCAGATTTGGCAAAATCGGCAAACCGGCGCCGATCAGCACCAAGGGGAGCTGACGCTGCTGCATTTTGTGCATGGCCATGATCAGGGCGCTCAGCTCAGACGAACTGAAATATTGGATTTCGTCGATCAGGATAGCGACGGCTACACCGCGCTCCTGCGCTGCCTCGCCCACTGCCATGAAAAGGCTGGGGAGATCGACCTCGAGATCACCACTGTCGGCAGCGCCCTGCTCCGGCTCAATATCCAAACCGATGTCGAACTCACCAACAGTGATCTTGATTGCGCCAACAAAACTTTTGAGCACCGCAAGGCTACGCCGCACTTTGTTACCGACCCCGGCGATCCGGTCCAGATCGAACAACAGACGGCGCAGGTGGGGTGCCAGCAATACGGCCAACAATTTTCCCTCGTGCGCCTCGACCAGAATGGTGCGATAGCCTGTGTCTTGAGCCATCCGATCAATTTCATTGAGCAAAACGGTCTTACCTACCCCGCGCAGTCCGGTGAGCAAGAGGCTCTTTTCCGGGCGTTTGGCGCGTACTCGGCCCAACAATACGCGAGCTTGTTCCAAAACACCATCGCGGCCGGCAAGTTCTGGCGGCGGGGATCCCGCACCGGGGGAGAAGGGATTTTTGATCTTGTCCATTTTTGTATCACCTATATTAAGTTATACATACTTATAACATAAAAATAGTATAACTCGGTATAGGTTTATATAACTTAAACCATTTCAGAATGGGCAAGGAATTCGCTCATACCAATTGAAGCCTCCCAGGCAGCAGGACCACCTCATACTTCCTTAGTTTGTTTCAAATTTTTAATGCCGGTGAGTTCATTGCCGCTATTTGCCAGCATATTCCCAATAAGTCATTTCAGTTGAGCCTCTTGTAAAATGACGCGTGACTTACTAGAGATCGTGGTCTTGATGGATGGAATATCCAGCCGGTGGCGCCGGAGGTTTCATTTTGCAAGAGGCTCAGTTGTCACGTTATTTCGGTTGGTATTCAAACCGCAGCCGAGGCGAGCGACGGAAAGAGACGCCATTGTTCAAATCGTCCCGCAGACAATCGACCGCATCCACGGCACTCAGCAGATCCGGCGTCTCAAGTTATCGTACAAGTGCTGCCATTCTTCTTCGGCCATCGTTGTCTGATCTTTTCATCATTTGCGGGCTGGTGGCCACTGCCTGGCCGTATGCACCAAGGCAAGAACCCACACCGTTTCCCGCTCAATCTCATACACCAAGCGATAGCTTTCATGCGGTATCAGTTCGCGGGTACCGGATATCTTTCCCGGCTTTCCTAACTGACAATGCGCGGCCAGCGTGGCTGCCGCATCGCTGAATAGCTCATCCATACGGGCGGCTGCGCGCGGGTTGTCGGCTGCAATGTAGTCCCACACGTCGGCGCGGTCTTGTTCCGCCTCTGGTGTCCAAATAACTTTCACGAAGTCTGGCCAGTCACCTTGGCACGCCGGTCGGCAAAGACGGTTTCAACCTCATCATTCGATCGGCCACGGCCAGCTTGCATCGAGGCCCGGCCAGCTTCGACCTTGCTGCGCAAAAACTCGTCATATTCCCGCATTTCGCGTTGGCGGCGGACAAACTCGCGCATCAGTTCGCGGAGCACTTGAGAGGCCGGCCGATGGGCGGCCTCGGCCTCGGCCATGAACTCGGAGCGTAGCTCGGGTTCCAGCTTCATCGTAAAAACGGCATCTTTCGACATTGTGCAATCTCCTTTAATTAGGTAATGACCTATTATATACATTTTCATTACCTTACGCAACTATCGAGATGTCGTAAAACACTAGGGGTCGCGTCAGGAAACGGATTGCAAAGTACGTTAAGGAAGCGAAGAATCAGGTATCCAGCGTTGTTCCTGAAAGGGTAAGGTATGAACGCTCATGCAATCACCAGCAAACCAGGTTGCCGGCAATCCTTTTTTTGATTGCATTTTGATCGCCCTGGCTGCTCCGGACCTGGGAATTCTGCAATCAGATTTGCAGGCATCGAGAACGGCGCCGGCCTGATCGGAGTGCGGTTCACCGGGGCGGTGATTGCAAACCGTCTCCCCTATTTTGTTGCAAATCTTTTTTGAAATATCCGACTGGCCGAGTTACTGCCCTTGAAAAACAAGTTTGTCCGATCCAGCTAATTGCTGGGTTAGTTCTACTTTGTCACATTACCCATCACTCTGCCGTTTGTATGCAGAGTCAATGGATGCTTGCCTTTGCCGGTGCCTGACGCTCATCTGTCGGAAGACTTCTTCGTGAGTTATATCCCTCCGTGGAAGAAAGTGAGCAAG
>JAHILF010000044.1 GCA_018897105.1 Pseudomonadota bacterium | reverse complement strand
GCAGGCGTAGCAGTGCTCCGGCGAGGATTTTGCGATTGAGGCGCAGCCAAAGATGGCCTGAAGACGGGATGCGTTATGGTATTTTGGCATTTTCCGAGTCCCTTAGCTGTTTCTAACGGCTTCGCATGTTCTACTGATTCGAGATAAATACATGTTAAAATTTGTGGCCTCGCGTGGATTGCCACCCACGATTAAAGGCTGTCTCCTTCCTCGACGCACCAGAAAAGAGATGAAGCATGATTTATTTAGCGAAAAACTGCGAAATCAAACTTCATCTCTGGGTCGAATCAGCCAGGGGGTCTCTTTTGGGATTTCTTATTCCCCTGAAGAACGAATAACCGGTCTCACTCCGCCGCGGCGACCAAGACCAAACCCTACACGGTATAAATCGGGCATATTTACGCGACTATCCTTCATCGACTCGAAAATCCCCAAGGTCTCCAAGTCTTCGCGTACGCCGAACCAGCCGTTTTCATAGTGTTCGGGTGGCAATCTTTCGGATTTCATGGCAACCAGGCTTTCGCCGAATTTGGCAATCCAGCACTGCTCGACGGTGTCAAAAGAGCAGGGCACAGTCAACCCCCGCAATGGCTCCATGAGAGTTCTCACCCATGGATAATCTTCGGCCAATTCAGACACACGAATTTCAGAAGCCTTTTGCACCCCACGTTTGATACTTTCATAATGCAAAGGAAAGGAGTGATCTGGATGCCGATCAAATGAGTCCTCCGCAGCACTACGAATCGCGGCCAGAAATGAACGAGGTGATGTCCGCCCACGACCATCGGCCAAGTGCCCGACGGTCCAAATATATGGAATACCTCGACGTCGGTCTCGCCCCATCCACTCGCCCGCGATTGAGACGAAAAGTAAACGCTGAATTTTACCATCCCTTTTCGCAGAATCAGCCACAGCCCATGCGTCATCTGCCAGCTTCTGTGGGATGAATTCAACTGCCCGTTTGTACACTTCACGCAATAAAACACCGTGATCATTATGTCCATTGCAAAGGCACTGCCATAGAAGACCATGTAAATCGTGCGGTGCCCAAGTCAGATCAACGCGTGTAGAGAGCAACTTCGATGCATCAGGAAAATCCGTAATCTGGCGACCAACGAACTGATCCTCACGCAGAAAAGCTTTGCCGTGAAGCCGGGGAAATCTCTTAAGTGACAGTATGACTCGTAGTAGATCGCGCACGATGGTATCCATGGTCCGCCAATCAGTACTGGAGCGGTCGAGTGCATCGAAAACGATCATGCCGATCCTGCCATCTACCTCGAATTTTGCATTCGCGCGTTCAAGCATACGGCCAAAAATTTCAGGTTGATTTCTCACCCAAGCGACAGTGCTGTCCCAGGATTCACGAGGAATTTCCGACGAAATGGTGTCCGCCAACCATCTGGCCAACACGGCCCGCCAAACGTAATAAGCCTCAATGCCTTTCGATAGCAGATTCCCGAACACGTCTCCGTCTGGGTAAGAATCGAGATTGGGTTTTTCCCCGAATCCTGTGCGTACATCCGTCTTGGAAAGATCTGCAACCGATCTGCCGAGCATCTCGCGTATTATCTCTGACCGGAGAGCGGCACTCCAGAAGGTTTTTCCGACGCCGCGAGCCCCGATTACGAGGTTGCACTCCAGGCGTAGCGCCTTGACATGCGAAGGCGGGACGTAAACTTCTTTTTTTTCAGGGGTTTCTCCGTGCTTTGATGTTTCCGTCGGTAGAGCCTCAACAATCGCTTGTCGAATTCGTTGATTCTCGCTTTCAGTCATGGCTCACCTCGTTCGGTTTTGATTATAGGCAGGAGGCCGTCTATCAAAGGGCCGAAAATAGTTTGCACTTCTTCAGCATCAATACCTGTCAGTTTCCCGTGCAGGCTTCTCAGTGCAGCGAAACCGCGATGCCAACGCACAGGCCAGGGAAAGTGGGGGGCACCTTCGTCAGATTCGTCGAAGCTCCAAATTCCATCTTCGGTTGCGATGGCACCGGCAGGAACCTCGTCATAGAGTTCCTCGGAAAAGGCATCCCATGCTCGTTCTCGCAATCCGTGGTAATAGTCGTCAGTACCAACTTCTGGAATCATTGCTCCGACGACTTGAAGGCGCTCTCGTATTTCCCTAACCACTCCGGATGTACGCCAGTGCTTGAAAAGTATTCGATACCCGGACCAAGTCTGATCACCATCGATGGCGAAAAGAAAAATCGTCGAGGCTGACAGGTCCGTCAGGCACGCCGAGGCAACCTCGTCGATACCAGCGCGAGAATCGATCAACGTCACGTCTGGAGACCATCGCTTTTCCAATCCATCAAGCAAACGACTAAGTCTCTTAGGCCACAATTCCCGACTTCCATCGAAACACACCTTCGGCATCCAGACACGCCCCAGTTTGGCGACGTATTCACCCGCTTTCACACCATGGGCAGGTACGACAAAAATTTCTCCGTTATGGGACAAGGCACTCGTCGCTACCATGTCTTCGAACACAGCGTCTCCGTTCTCAACCAGATCCTCGACGAGCCAATCAGCAATGCCAAAGGCTGGCCGACGATCTTCTGGCAGCAAGGAAGAGGACAGCCCGGGCGATTCTAAATCAAGATCCAGAACGAGCACGCGCTTTCCTCTCTCCGCCAAGGCCCAGGCGGTTGCAGCAAGAGCAGTCGATCGCCCGACACCGCCCTTAATCGAAAAGAAAACGATGCGTGAGTAGGTTGTATTCAGTGCCGAGATCGAAGACCAGTTACCCTCCGTTGCGAGGCGGTCGACAACATAAACGTCCTCAATGCCTTCAAGAGAAAATTTGATCTCACGTGGCAATGTTTCCTCAAAACTGGATTCGAACAGTAAAGCCTGTTTGGCAGAATAGGCATGTGGTCCGAGTGCCTCTTTCATCTCCTGCGCAATTTTGTCCAGCACGGTCATGGCACGATCATCTTTTTTCCATTTTTCGTCCACAATGAGACGGACCCGCCCATTAAGGTCGCGATTAATCAGAAGGGGTCGGATATTGGCTGCATCTTCCTGCCGTTGAAAAATTTCTACAAGTTTGGGAATGATTTCGTCGAAAGTTGTCATATCAAGCCATCCCTTTGTGCCATAGCGATAAGTTCTCGAACTCTTTCTGTCCCTTGCCGGTGACTTTCGACACGGGTTTCATCGAAATCGCTCTTGCTTGCATATCGTTGGTTTACGTCCCAATCCATGAAAGGGTTCGTTGAAGTGAGAATATACCTTGCCCCTTGATGATGCCCTGAACGATAAGATTCGAACCGATTCCATATTTTGTTGGCGTGCACCACGTCCTTTTGATCTCCGGGTATACCCGTACCATCCGGTCTGATACTCATACTCATTCCAAACTGAATCATCAAACACTTCAAGCCACATTCTGCTGACATTCCATACAAATGATCAGCGTTGGCATGTCGTAACTGCGCCTTCAATAGTTCAGCGTCATCCCAATGCCTTTCATGAGCATCCAGAAAATCAGTATTCATCTTTTATTTTCCTTGCCTTAACGGTGTAGCGACGTGTTCCACACCTTTCAATTGGGCGTTCGGCCAGGATACCAGCGAAGTGAAGATAATTAATCGCCGATTACCATTAACTTGTAAAAATCCCATTACCTAAATTTAAGGCCCTTAGTAGCCCCCAACTCTCATTTGATTTAAACCCCATATATTGGGGTACCCCGGCATTGGCTGAAAAAAACACAAAATAGTATTGGAAACCAGGTCGACTTAACGGACAACTCCATCATATAAACGATGGCATTAAGCCCACTTATCACCTATCATATGCAATTTGTATATGGCTGTTTGTAGCCTAAAATAGTTGAGGTTGCAAGAGCGATAGCTGACATGAGAAGAAAAGTATTTATATCTCTTCAACTGATGAAATGGCAACCGGGATTTTATTGTGCTTGGCAGCATGGATGGTGAGAAAGCGAGGGTCAGGTATTGAAATATAAGTTTTAGCAATATCCCAAGCTACTCAAACCTGATCTATCTGCCAATCATTACCCTTCGTGTGTTAGCACCTTCAAACTCTTCTCCTACAGTTAATACAAACTCAACATCTTTCAAAATACTCTGGACAAGCTGAAATGGGCTCTCACCGTAACTTCATAGAAATATTATTTTGAAGTAAAATATCGGCCGATCAGTTCCATAATTTTACAGGGCATCTCAAAGACAGTTTTTACTATTTCCGGTTGTACCCTTTTGCCGGTTCCAGCCAGCTTAAAGTCCGAGTAGAACTTTTGCCCACATGTTGGGCACTCCATCAGCATCCCCCCGATGTTGTCAGGAAATCGTAACTGTTGGCCGCATTTTGGGCACTTCTTTTCAGTATAATCAGTCATGGTTAGATTATAACTCTCTGGACAGAATATAGGAAACCTTTAAAAATTGCCCTCTTGCCCGATTACTGTGCCGCGGCAAAAAGAAAAATGCTCATATATGCCTGATATGCGGAGTTTATACCCCCCATCGGGGTGCTTTTTATTTTCACCGCTCCTTGTCCTCGAAACAGATGTCTAATTTTTCAAGGCACCCATAATCGAAAACGCTGTGGAAGGCATTTTTCAATCCACCCCGGAAGGGCGTTTCTTGAGCGCCAATCCATCCATGGCGCGGATACTTGGATATGATTCTTCTGAAGAGCTGATTGAGAGCATTTCTGATATAGGACGCCAGCTCTATGTTGACCCGGAGCGTCGTGTGGAATTCATACAAATGATGAGAGGGGGAAAAACAGTTACCGCTTTTCAGGTTGAATGTTACCGTAAGGAGAAAAGCACGGTATGGGCGTCGATTCATGCTCGACCAATTTTCAGTGATAACAGTGAGTTGATCCTGACGGAAGGCATCGCTGAAGATATAACAGAGCACAGGCGGGCGGAAGCAGAACGGGCGAAGCTCGAAAACCAGCTCCGCCAGTCACAGAAAATGGAAACGGTGGGACTTCTTGCCGGAGGCATTGCCCATGATTTCAACAACCTGCTGACTATCATCCTTGGTTATTCCGACATGTTGGCTGCCGATTTTGTCGAAGACGACCCGCACCGAGACCAGCTCCAGGCGATCACCCATGCGGGGGAGCGGGCCAAAGAAATGACCCAGCGCTTGCTCGCCTTCAGCCGCAAACAAATCATCAAACCAAAGCCTCTGGCGCTGGGTGCCATTATTCAACAGTTTGTAGACATGCTGCGCCGCACGATTCGCGAGGACATCGTCATTGAGCTCAGGATTTCCCCCTCTCTCTCCCTGGTGCGGGCCGACTCGGGACAGATCGAGCAGGTCCTGGCCAATCTGTCAATAAATGCCCAGGACGCCATGCCCGAAGGCGGCATCATGACAATCGAAGCAAGCGATATTGATCTCGATGAATCCTATACGACCAGTCATCCGGAAATAGTTCCCGGACCATATGTCATGCTTGCGGTGAGCGATACGGGCATGGGCATGGACAAAGAGTCGATGGAACATATCTTCGATCCTTTTTTCACGACCAAGGAACTGGGCAAGGGTACGGGTCTGGGGCTTTCCACAGTGTACGGCATCGTCAAACAACATGGCGGCTCCATCTCGGTTTATTCTAAAAAGGGCCACGGCTCCACGTTCAAGGTTTATCTCCCCAAATTGGTCGAGAAAGACGCACCGATCGAAGAGTATGAGATTCCTCCGGATGAAATGGGCTCCGGCACTGAAACGATCCTGCTGGCTGAAGACGATGAACTGGTCCGGGCCCTTGCCCTCACCATGCTGCAAAGCCTCGGATATCAGGTGCTGGTGGCGCAAAATCCCCATCACTGTGTCGAGCTGGCCACAGGGCATAGAGGCGTAATCAACCTGCTCCTCACCGATGTCGTGATGCCGGGGATGAACGGCAAGGACCTCTTCGATCAACTTCGGTTGATTCTGCCTGAATTAAAGGTCCTGTTTATGTCGGGATACACCAGCAATGTGATCACGCACCACGGCGTTATTGATGAAGGATTGAATTTCGTCCAGAAGCCTTTTACCATTCGTACCCTGGCCAAAAAGGTGCGAACTGCGCTCGTCTCCTAGAAAACGTCAGAATCAAACGCCTCTGTCTTGAGGATGTCCCATGAACAAATATGAGAGCCCGGTCTCTTCACATGGATTGCTGGCCAGTCAATGGCAATCAAGTATCGCGCCTGATTTTGAAATGACGGTTCATAGGAGCTGGGAAAGGAAGATCGGAAAACAAATTTCATTCGCAAAGGAAGGAGTATGCAAAGGACAATTCTGCTATTGGCGGTGCTGCTATTGGGATATGCGCCATTCGGCATATGTGAAGAAAAAATGCTTTTCTTCACAGGAGGGATATCACCTCCCCTGGTTTTTGAAAAAAATGGCCGGATTGTTGGCATGGACGTGGATACCGTAAGTGAATTCTGTAAATATCAACAAATAACGCCGGAATTCAAGGCATATCCGCTCAAACGCGCCCTCGAGATGATGAAGACGCCTGATGCGCAAGGAATTTTTACGATATTTCGCACTCCGGAGCGTGAAGAGTTTTTGCAGTTTCCCGAAACACCAATCAATACCGTCACAACAGTCATCATTGGCTTGAAGGGGAGTAATGTCAAAATCGGCAATATGGATGATTTGAAAAACATTAAACTTGGTGTCATCCATGGCCATAAATATGGTCCATTATTTGATAACTATCAGGGATTAAATAAATATCCCGTTCGAGACAAATCCGTCTTGATCCGATTGCTTGCTGCGGGAGATAGAGTTGATGCCATTATTAATTCAGAGGCGGTCTTCAAATATGAATGTATGGAATTCGGCTACGATATAGACAGGTTTGAGAAGCTGTACACGGTTGCGGAGAATCCGGTGTATATCGGTTTTTCAAAGAAAGCTCTGGGTGATGAACGGGCAGCCCGGCTCGCGGGGAAGTTCAGTGAATTCATGAAAGAGATAGCAGAAAACGGTAAGTTGAAAAGCATGAGAGAGAAGTACGAGGAACAGCCAAGCTACTGATGAACCCCACAGGAATACACTGCACGTAACAATCTGCCTGGAGGCTTGCTTACCTGATTTTCACCGCAACACCTCAGCCCTCAACACAGGCACCCGCTATCTTTTGCGCAACACCTTCCCTATCCTGCCCAGGAAATAAATGACAATGCCCACCACGGCAGTGGTCTTGCCGAACTTGAGGACAGTCAGATTATCGATCTTATCTCCCCAGATCGTGCAGAGGGTGCCGATAACGAGCAGCACTGCCCCGATAATCCTTCGTGTTTTTTCTTTTTCACTGAGTTGCGTCATGAGAAAATCCATCCTCGCGCCAGATTTGCACGGCTGCCGGCAAACCGCTGATTTAACTGTTCCCCCGATCATAAAACCGGCAATGTGCGCCTCTTCGGCATTAATACACACTACCAGGCATTGCAAAAATACCCTAAAAAAAACCGATTTCACCGGGAATTACAAAAAAAATATTCCCTGTCTTATCGATACATTGTAAAACAAAGTCAGACCTGCAACTCTACCAAGGAGAAAAAGCATGCGGACTTTTCAGCAGACTCCCTTGTCACCCCACCCGGTCACCCTTCTCATTTTGCCCGCCGTCCTGCTCCTTTACACCAATGTTGCCGCCCAGGAATCAGCTCTCACCCCAACCCAGATCGCCTATCTCGAAAGGCTTGTCCAGCAGGACGCCCCGGTGGCCATTGTCCATATGCTCTGCGTGGTGCTGCTGAAGATCACCGCCTTTATCATCGGTTATCTCATTGTCAAGCTGGGCCATGACACCTTTGTCAAGGGCATAACCGGGGAATTTGACTTCGGGTTCAGCGGCCAGGGTGTTTCCGCCCGGCTCAAATCAGCAGCCCCCGGCACATTCTTTGTACTGGCCGGGGCGGCCATCATCATGTGGGGGCTTTTTGTCAGTAAGCCCTACGACTTCAGCTTTACTGAAAGGATGCACCAACAGCGGGTCGAACAACCCGCACCTGCCGCCAAATCAGAACCTGTCCCGCGCCTGCCCTGACAAGCACGGCAGGCCCGCCTGGTTACTGCAGTCAAAGCTTGAGGAGTCACTGAAATGAAAAGAGAAATATATGCAAGGCTCTTTGTTCTGCTGATCATACTGTCTCTCTCCGGAGCAGTTGCCCCCGCATACTCCCAGGCTCCCCCCTCGCCTGATCCCGCCCAAACCGCTGAAGAAATTTATCAGGAGGCCAAGGCTCTGGTGGAGTCAGACCAGACCACTGCCGATACTCTCCAGCAGGCCATGACTAAGGTGCACGAGGCGTTGGCCCTGGTCCCTGAATCATGCAAGTACACCTTTGCCATCAGCCTGCTTCACTACCGCCTGAAAGACTGGAACAATGCCAGCCAGTGGTTTAGCAAGGCAGCCGCTTTACCCGCTGCACAGTGCGCGCAATACGATATCAATCTTTGGCTTTCCATGGCCAGGGAAAAGCAACTGGCCAGCAGACCGGTACTTGCCATGGCCGGCGAAGTGGAGGTCACCCGCCATTTTTCCCTGAAAGAAGTTTACCTGATGGCAGAAACGGAATTTTCACCATCCGGGCCGGAGAGTGTTCTACCCCAGGTTCGCCTTGAAGCGCCGGATGACGCCTTGCGTGATTTGCTGACCGCCCGCCTGGGCAGCGTGCAGTTTTACCGCCAGGGGCCTTTCCTGCTCTGCGGCCGGGAAAATACTGCGGAACTTGAAAAGCATTACCAAAAGGGGATCGTTGACGCCTATCGCTTTATTGTCAAAGAATACGGCTTTCAGGAGCCGGACTCTGTTATGACGGTTCTGGTTTCCAAAAATCCTAACGAACTCATCTCCCTTGCCAAAAAAATCTATCCGGGTGAGCGCTGTTTTCCCTATAACAACTCCTTTTTCGGTTTTTACGCCAAAAATGATCATCTCCTGGTTGCCACCGTTCGCGGCGGCTACGGCACTCTGTTACATGAACTCATGCATGCCCTGATCGCCGATGATTCCCCTGATGCCCCCCTGTGGCTGGTGGAAGGGCTGGCAACCCTGTATGAACGATCGGGCTGGACAACCCGCAGACTACTGGGCCTGCCCAACTGGCGCATGGAATTTATCCGCTATCAACGCCCTGTAAAGCTTGCCGAATTTGAGCAGATTACCGGGCAGGAGGTAATCTATCGGGATGACCTGGCCTTTATCCGGCTGATCATGTTGTTTATAGATGATAAAGAGCAGGTGGGCCGCCTTTACCGGGAGGCAAAATCCGAAGGGGCATCCTTTTCGGTTACGCAGTGGCTGCATGACCAGGGGCCGGAATTCTCGGAGCAGGCATGGCAGGAATTCTTTAATCACAGTTTAGCTGTCTACCTGGCCGAGGTGCAGCGGGAAAGCGGCCGACTGCACTTTCAGCAGGTCATGTTCATCCAGAAGGCGCTCAATACGATCATGCAGGCCGGCTTGGAAGAAGATGGCTTGTGGGGCTCCAACACCCGGGCAAAGTTGCAGGAATTTCAAGAAAAAAACGGGCTGCCGGCCAATGGCAACTACACCGGCCAGGTGCAGACGCTTCTCGAGCAGCAGTTTGGTGCGAGTAACCTTTGACCTCCCCAAAGCCGGGGACAGAATAATTTTCGCAAAAACCGCGAAAAAAATTCAGTCCCCTCAGTCCTATCCCATGCAGCGCATAAAAAAGGGCAGCCGGGCCGATACGCGCCCAGGTGCCCTTTTTTATGGTTTATCTGCCTATTTTGTCCCGATTTCTTAGTTCTGCTCTTCCGTTGCCACTGTCACGGTAATAGTTGTCTCGCCCTCCATCGGCATGACGGCAATATTGGTGACCCGCTGATCTTTGCCGTAGACGAGAATGGTCTGTCCACCCATGTTCATGGTTGCCTGCTCGGCCCAGCCGTGGGATGGCATCTGCTCCTTGTAGGTTGCGGCCACCTTGTCAACCAGGTCGGAGGTTGTCAGCGTAACGGAATAGCCGCCGGTAACCTCAAGCGCTCCCATTGCCTTGGCTGGTTGATACAGGGGCACATCTTCAGGAAAGTCTTTCGGAATCTCAGTGGCATCGCCGGTGGTGACCGTAAATTTCTCGCCCTCAGTTGCCCCGGTGATCTTCATGCCTTTGTCGGAAAGATCGACTTGCGTCTTGGCGCCGGTTTCCTTTTCAATCTTTTTTTCAACAGCCTTTTCCTCTGGGGAACTTCCGCATCCGTTCAAGAGGAGCAGGAAACAGCACAGACACAGGTAAAATCTTTTCATTTTTTCTCTCCTGGATAAAGGTTGCAGGCGGTTTCGCCATACACGGGCCGACCGCCGGGTGTTTGATAATTTCATATCTTAGCAACAGGAAAACATGACGCCAAGTTTTATTACCAGGCCGCTGAATTTTCATTCATAATTTCAGACAACTTGATGCTGAAGGCCCAGGGTTCAACCGTTCCCTTTCACATGAAGGCAGAACCGGAAATACGGTAGATAGATGAGCTCGGCAGAATGAACTGCTCGTATCTGCCGGGATTTTGTTTGACAAAAGCATAATCTTTGAGTTTGTTATATACGATTAGTCTTTGATTTTTGGGAAATACTGTCGCTCATCAGCCGGCAATTTTCAGAACTTTTCAAATGTAGATTGCTGACGGGCAGTTACCGTAATGCCGGTGGATGGAAGGAGCGTGTTGTCTACACGCCATCTGCCGAAATGAAAATCAACCAATTGAGGGAGGAGAACAATGAAGAAGGGAAGAGGTAAGAGAAATTGGACCCTGGCTGTTGTCTGTCTGTTTGCCTTATGCATGTTCAGCTCAATGGCAAATGCCAAAAATGCCGCTGCCACCGGCGGGATGTCCATTTATGACGGAGAGCCCACCGAAGCGGATTGCCGCATGTGCCACGACGATCTCGCGAGCTTTCCCATGTTGCTTGCGACAAACCCGGACAGGCATCATGCCTTGTCCACTGACTGTCTCTCCTGTCATTCCTTCGTCTGGAATGACGTGCTTGGAATTGATGTTGTCAGCTCCCCCCGTGATTGCCTTACCTGCCATGATGTGGCAGACATTGAAGGAGCTCCCGGCAGTACCAACGTCCATCACGAAACAGCGACATTTCTTGCACGCGACTGTGGGGTATGTCACACCAACTAATACTTGCCGAAGATGATTTGTCAACTGATGGTATAAGCATATCCCCTTTCAGCAGGAATGCTGAAAGGGGATATATAAACATCTTATCCGGGAAAGGAACGAGCCAGAAGTCCGGCAGGGGTTAAAAAGCCATGCCGATGCTGAAGTGCACGGTGAAGCTGTCCTCCTCCCGGTTCTTGTCCTGATCCGGATTCCAGGCAAAATCAAGCCGGGCTGGGCCTACGGGCAGCAGATACTGCAGGCCCACGCCCAGCCCCGGCCTGAAATCACTGAAGTAATCACGTAATGTGCTGTCGATCACATCCTGACGGTCGGTAAACGGGCCGTCGCTGTCCTCTTCCGGGGACAGATTGGGGGAGACATTGCCGTAATCCAGGAAAAGCGAGGCAGCCAGCCGATCGGTCAGCAGGCGACGCAACTCCACGGTAAACACATTATAAGCCATGCCGCCCAGAGGATCGCCGGAGGCATCTTTCGGTCCGAGCTCGGACTGGCGGAAACTGCGCACCGTGTTTTCGCCGCCGTTAAAGAACCGCTCGCCGATGGGGATGGTTATCTGGTCCCTACCGGGAAAAATAACCCCGGTGATATAGCGCAGCGCCAGGGTATTTTTTTTACTGAGGGGGTAAAACTCCCGTGCCCCGAAATTAAAACGATAAAAGGACAGCCCGCTGCCCAGGGAGGGTTCGGCAACCTCCGCTGCCGCAAAAATTCTTCTGCCGCCGGTGGGGTAAAAGATGTCGTTTCTGGTATCCAGGGTGGTCTGCAGCTTGACACTGGCGATGGTATAATTGCTTTCCTGATCGGCAATATCCATGGCGGCAATATCCGTGGTCTTGTTACTGCTGTAGAGGTAACCCAGCGAGGCTGACAGGTCTTTGCGCAGATCCTTGCTAAAGAGCACGGACATACCGAGTTCCTCGCTGGTAAAGGACGGTTCTTCCCGGTAGCGATAAAACACGGGCAGATCGGCGCTGATATCGGTGCCGAAAAACCACGGGTCCCGCACCGACGCCTCAACATTGGCGCTCTTGACCGAGCCGCCGATATCAGCGCGGAACACCCGGCCGCTGCCGAAGATGTTCCGGTCCTGAAAACCGGCGCTGCCCCGCAGCAGTTCATAGGATCCCCAGCCTCCCTGGAAAAAGACCTCCCGGGCCAGGGACTCTTCAAGATGCACGGTAAGAATCCGCTCATCGGCATTGGCCCCTGGTGACAAATCGAGAGCAACCCTGCGGAATAACCCGGTCTGGTATAAGCGCTGGAAGCTTTCCCGTTTTTTCCGGCTGCTGAAGATCTCACCCTGCCGAAGAGCCAGTCGGTTCAGGATAAACTCCCTGTCCGTCCGGGTGTTGTCGACAATCTCTATGCCAGCAATGATCACCCGCGGCCCGCTCTTGATGGTGCAGGTGAGATTGATCTCAGGGGAGGAATCAGCCCTGTTTTCGTCAATATCGGCCTGCACATCCGGGTAGCCCAGATTGCCGTATATTTCCTGCACCCCGCTCCGCAAAATCAGCTTGCGTCTGCCGATAAACGGTTTGCCGTGCAACTGGGCGGCAAGCTTACCCAGTTCACTTTGGGCATCCGACAGAATGTCCCCCTGGAAATGAACCGCACCCACGGTAATACGCTGTCCCTCATCAATGGTGATCCGCACCTCAACCCTGCTGCGATCAGGGCTGAATTGCAACACCGGGCCATCGATCTTCACTTTCAGGAAGCCGTCGCCGGTATAAAGATCATGGATGGCGAAAATGGCATCGCGGATCTGGGATTCGACAAAAACCAGGCTGCCCATCCCCAGAAGACCGCTGCTTTTTGCTTCAAAAAAGGAGAGAAGTTCATTGTCGGCAAAGGTGGTGTTGCCGTCAATAAAAATGCCGCTCACCAGGACCTGGGGGCCTTCGGCAACAGTGAACGTGAGCAAAAGGCCGTCTTCCCCCCCCCCAATGGCATAGGTCACCTTGACAAAGGCATAGCCAGCCTTTTTATAGGCGCTTTCAAGGAGAAAGGCCGCATCATCAGCCTTGGCCTCCGGATAGTCCGATCCGGCAAACCCGGTCAGCTCTTCTGCCACTGCCGCTCGCAGATCACTGTCAGACAGGTGGTCATTGCCCTGGAAAACCACATGTAAATCAGCACTCTTACCCGCAGCCCCGGCAGCCGCTTCCTCAGTCATGTCTCCCGCCCGAGCCTGCTGCGGCATGGGCTGAAGCAGAAACATGAGCATCAGCAGACCGATAAGGGTCAGTATCGTGCCGCCCGCAGGCGCTACTTTTTTCATGGAATCATGCCTTATTTGAAACGGAAGACAACTTTTACACCAGCATTGAAGTTATCATAAATATCTTTTTCACTGGTAAGAAAAAGCCGATCCCCCGGCAGAAATACCCCCTCCATCAGGCGGAACTGCGCTTCAACCGTCTCCTCACCGGTCTTGCTGAGCTGCCGGCCAAGGTCAAGCTCAAACCTGTCCAGCACCGATTCCTCGCTTTCAGCGGATTCACCGCTAAACCATTTGCTCAGTAATCCTTTACCAAGATAAACCGCCATATTCATGTTGGCCATGGCCCGCTGTGTCTTGTCCTGTGCCGACTGCGGCGGCTTGCCGGTGAGGACGAGCAGCAGCAGTTCCTCCTCAGCCAGGGGCGGATCGGAGGAGAGGGTGATCACCGGTTCCTCGGAAGTTCCCTGAAAAATCAAGGTGATATCATAACCGGCCAGTCTGGAATCGGCACTGAGGTTAAAGGTGGGCCGGTCCGGATCATTTTCCGGGAAGGTGATCACCCCGGATTCGATGACAATCTTGCCGGCCGGCACACTGATTCTGGTCGGGTCGACAAAAATCCGCCCGGTCAGCACGGGGATTTCGCCGGTGCCGGACAAGTGCAGGTTCGGCCGCACCGCCCCTCTGGCAAAGTTGTTGGACAAGGCAAATGGCGTATCCGAGGTGATCTGCACATCAAAAACCATGTCACGCCAGGGAGGTTCGGTAAGGGAGAAAAGCTGCATGCCGAGATCGCTTTTGGGTCTGCCCGAACTGCGGAACATGGTCAGGAAATCGATGTTTTTCGTATAGCGACCGTCGACAATAATAATCTTGCCTGCCAGTTTCAGCTTGTGCCAGGGGCCTTTGACGGTCAAATCCGCATCGGCGCGGATCTTCATCGACTCGTCACGATAAAAGAGCAGGCTTTTTCCCTGCAGCTGACAGTCAACAACCGGAGCATCCGCTCCGGTTGTCAATACGCTGCCGCTCGCCTGAAAGGGGGCACCGCCGAAAACCCCGGTGAGCTTCTGCAGCGTCACCACATCATGGTCAAAGCCTGCGGCAAGCTCAAGTTGCTCAATGGCAGGCAGGGTGGCGTTGTCCAGCCGGATACTGCCCCTGGTGAGGGTGGCGGAACCGGAAAACTGCGGCCGGGCGGCCGGGCCGCGGGCGCTCACGGTCGCAGCCACATGACCGGAAATCCTGCGCAGGCCTTCGGCATAGGCAGCCAGCCAGCCGACCTCCTTCATCTCCAGTTTGCCGTCAAAGTCCAGAGTGCCGGGCAGTCCTTCCGGCGGCTGGCGGATGAGTCCGGCAAGGGACGGAATATCAGACCAGGCACCGGTCATATTAAAAGATAAGGGCGCCCCCTGCACGATCAGATGCTGCAGACGGAGCATGCCCGGCAGAAAATTGATATGACCGTCAACCGTCAAAGGCTCCATGGGGGCATGCTTGACGAAACGGTGCAGGTAAAGATTGCTGCCCTTGAAATTGATCTCGCCTGTGGGCTGCTCCCAGGAACCCGCAAGTTGAAAATCACCAAAAAACTCGCCTTCCTGCACGGCGTTGATCGTCTGGTTCGCCGCTATGCCCTGCAGGTCGGGCAGCACTATTTTCCCCTTGAGGTCCAGGGCGGCTGGCAGAAAGGGACTATCCGCCAGCGGGTCGTAGGGAAGCAGACCGGCCAGGGTAATCTGCTGCCCATGGGGAGTCACCAAAAGAAACTTGCGAATGCTGAGCCCTGAACCGTGGTCATAATCTACGGCAATGTCGCCTGCCAGGGGCACGGACAGCTGCGGACAGCCGATTTCGGCAAGGTGGGCGGAAAGCGCAGCCCGAGGCGCGGCAAGGGGACCATGCAGGGCCAATTGCAGATCCCCGCCGCTGAACCGATACCCTTCTCCGGTCAGGTTGTCGAGCCACCCCCTGCTGCTCAGCCCCTTGACCTGCACCTGAAAGGAACTCTCCTCCTGCCAGGCCAGCAGGCCCTGCAAGGTGATATCGCCCACTGCACTCTTCAGCAGCGTCTCGTCCACCTCAAGACTGATCCCTTTTGCGCCATAGGTCAGCGCAAGCAGGGCAGGACTCGCCAGAACAAATTCGGCACCGCCGTGATTTACGGTCAGCCGGTCAAGCTCGGCCCGCACCAGCTCATCCTTGGGCTGGGGCGTGATCTGCGCGGCCAAGCGAAGGCTTCCCTGGTCGGTGGCAAGCTCCGCCTCCGTGATGTCGTAACTCAGCCAGTCGGTGGTCACCACAGCCTTCAGTGCCGCATCATGCACACCGGCATAGGTTGCCTGGCTCATGGTCAGTTCCAGCCGCTGCCTGCCGTCCTCCGCGGTTGACACCTCGGCCTGCAGGCGGCCGGCAGGTTTTTCCTCCAAAGCAAGACAAGACCCGGCGTAACTTCCCACATCCTCGATCAGCATCTTACCGGTGATATCCCTAAAACGGCCGGTCTCGTAGAGATAAGTGCCGGCAGCCTGCAGGTGGTCGTCACCATTGTTCAGCTTGAGCGAGGCGATGTGCAGCTGTTTGCTGTCCGCCCGGCCCTCGACTTTGGCATCCCCCAGACTGCAGCCTTCGTAGACCAGCTTTTCCCCTTCCAGACTGATGGTGCCGGCAGGATGACCTAAGGTGCCGGTGATGTCCACGTCCCCCCGCACCTTCCCCGCCAACTGTGGCAGGGCGAAGAGTGACGCGATTTCCTGCAGGTCGCTGATGTCCAGATGCAGGGTGCCGTTGGCAGCCGAGTCAAGAAAGGATTGTCCGGCAGACGGGAACTGCAGCCGCGCCGTTCGCAAGATGGCGGAGTTTTGCTCCATGGAGAAATCCGCCCGCTCGATGCTGAGCACACTGTCCGTCATGCTGCCCCGGGCATCGAGCACATGGCCAGGGACCTCCCGGATGGGCATCGCCACGCCAAAAAGAGCCAGAAAACCAGGGATGTCCTGCAGATGAAGGGTGATGGAGTTGGCCTCTATACTGGCCAGACGAGCCACGGCCCAGTCGGTGAAGAGTGCCAGCGGCGCCGCACCGCCTGTTAATTCCGCCCGGTTTTCCCCATGGTCTGCGGCGAATTCGTTCACCTTGACCATGCCGCCGGCAATGGTCGCCTGCAGCCGGGCCTGGGTCTTTTTACCGAGCAGGTTCCCCTGCACCAGTTCAAGCTTCATATCCGCCGCCAGGGTGGCGATATCGTTGGGAGCAAATTGTGAGTTGACGCTGCCGGAGAGCTGGCCCGCCACGGTGAAATCCTCAAACTGCAGCAGACGTGCCAGCTCGGCGATATCGATCTTTTCCAGCTGCATGGCCAAATCCGTCCGGTCGGCGGCAATGGTTCCTGCGCCCTGCAGTTGGCCGCCGCTGACCGCGGCCTGCAGTTCAAAACGCAGCGGCTGGCCGGCAGTGCCCCAGACCAGCGATCCTTTCAGTGCCGCGAGCTTGCCCGGCACGATCATCTCTTCGATGCGAAGCTGATCAGCGCTGTACAGCAGGCGGGCCTTGCAGGAGGTTGCCAGTTTTTTCCTGCCGTCAACATCGAGTTGCAGCACCGGCAGGTCCAACCGCACAGACTGACCGGACGGACCGATTGCCGGATCAACCTGCAACGAGGAACGGGCCATGGTGACCTCATAACCGGATGCGCGGATGGCCAGATCAATATTAGCCACAGCCACCGCCGGCAAAACTGCAGGCAGCCCAACTTCCCCGCCGCCTGTTGCCGCAACCTGGGAGTTTTCCTCATCCGTCAGGTCAAGGACAAGATGCGCCTGACCGGCCGCAACCTGCAGCTTGGCCAGAAAGGCATCAACTCCGCTGAGGAGGCTTACCAGGGAATAATCAAGGCGCACATCGGCCGCCGCAAATTCGGCCACCGGCTGCGACTTATCCCTGCGCACCCCTTTTATGCGGCCAAAGGTGAGATGGTTGAATATGTTGCCGCCCATCTGCTTAATCTGCAGATCCAAACCGAGCAGCGCACTTATCCGGGTCATCGCCACCGGCACTGTCATGGGAAGGGTGCCGAGCAGCAGGACCAGTATCAGCAGCGCGGCCAGCAGTGATACAAGGCGTTTTTTGGCGAGAAGAGGTTTCATGTACCGCCTGGCAAAAGTTTTTGAGTCAGCATGGAAGTTCAGAACTCCTGATTTCGAAACGTAATTTAAACGGGTTATGCCGGCACAAAGCCGGGGACAGGATGATTTTCGCCAAAACCGCGAAAAAAATTCAGTCCCCTGTGTTGCCGAAGTATATCCGGGCGGATGCCGGGAGACAACAGAGATATTCGTCGGACAAAGAGAGAAGGGATTTTTACGCGGGAGAGTGAGCCTGTGGGCATCCGGCAAAAAAGGGATTGGTCTTCTCTGCAGGGGCAGATGTTATTCCGCTTTTCCCGCCTCTTCCCCGGTCAAGGCGTCAAAATGGCATGAGCCGAGGGTCAGGGGAACGGCGATCTCCAGCAGCGTCCCTTTGCCCGGCGCTGATTCGATGCGAAAAGTGCCTTTCAACGACTGAGCCCTTTCGGCAATGCCGACCAGGCCCCAGCCGGAGCCGGACTGCTGGGGCTGGTTGACATCAAACCCTTTGCCCTGGTCTTCCACCCGGGCGATAACCTGCTGCTCCGCATAAACGAGGGAGACAGAGGCCTGGGAGGTCTCGGCATGGCGGGTCACGTTGGTCAGCCCCTCCTGCACGAAGCGATAGATAATGGTTTCTACAAACGATTCAAGTTTCTGCGCGGCGCCGCTGATGGTCAAAGTGACCTTCAGACCGCTGTTCCGCTGCCCGTCGTCGACAAGGTAGCGCAGGGCGGGCACCAGTCCCAGATCATCAAGCTGGGCCGGACGCAGATCATGTACCAGTCGATAGAGATCCTGATGCATCTGCTTGCAGAGCCCCTGCAGACGGCCCACCACCCCGGCCATCTCGGGATTGGCGACCAGCAGATTCTGCAGGGTGGCGAAATTCAACGAGGCGGCGGTCAGGGTTTGGGCCGTCTCATCATGGAGCTCCCGGGCAATGCGCGCCCGCTCATCCTCCTGGGCCTTGACCATGTGCCGCAGCAGATCAACCCGCATCTTTTCCCGTTTGAACATCTCCTGCTGCACCTGCTCCTGGGCCTGCTGGCGCGCCTTCTGCTCCTCTTCCAACCTGCGCTGGCGTTCCCGGCAGACGCTAATGAGTTCCGTTAACTCGATATTTTTCTCTTTGAGTTCTTCCCGCTGCTGCATCAGTTTTTCTTCAGCCTCAATTCGGCGGGCAATATTGTTGTTTGCCCGGCGACAGCTGAAAATGACTGCGGCAAAAAGAATAAATACAATAGGAAACATGGTGAAATAGAGAATCCGCAAAAGCCTGTTCAGGGCCTCCTTTTTGGCGGTGATGTCGTAATAAATTTCAAACACGCCGATGGTTTTGCCATCCCGCAGGATGGGCACGTAGGTTTCCACTATGTCACCCGGCATCACCATTCCTTCCAGGGATTTCTCCCCCTTTTTCCGCAACTCGGCGTAAGGCGCACCGGACGTCACCGTGCGCTTGAACTCATCAAAGGCGATGATCCGGCCAAGCTCCTTGTCTTGCGTTGAATAGAATATCTCCCCATCCGGAAACATGATGCGCACCTTCATAAGATTGAAATCGCTGGCGGTGCCGGCGATTCTTTTCAGAATTTCGGGGGTAAGAATATCCCTGGTCAACTTCTGGCTCTTGTCCGGGATGAGTTTGGATTCCATGTGCACGGCCACGTCCGCGGCCAGTTCTTCCTGGGATTTGATGACAAAATCGACAAATGAAGGGGAGAGAATGAAAATCGTATAGAGGGGCAGGATCAGGACGGCAAGAAGGGAGATAAAGACCAGACCTCGAAAAAACGTTGACGGAAAAAGACCGCACTGCGCTGTTTCCTTACTCTGCATCCAGCCCTCCTCTATGTCTGAAAAAAGATGGCTCTTCCATGGCCGGGGCATGCCCCGGGGCATTGCCCCCGGTTGTTTTGCCGATCAGCGAACATCTATCAGTCCGGTCCGTATGGCAAACTTGACCAGCTCGGTGGCCGAGTGCATGTTCAGTTTGTTCATGATGCGCTCCCGGTGCCGGGAAACCGTTTTTGGACTGAGATCCAGTTTTCGACCGATTTCCGGGGTGGTGAGTCCTTCCGCCACCAGCTCCAGAATCTCCAGCTCTCTTTTGCTGAGGGTTGCGAGGTCAGCCGATGTCAGGGCATGCTCTCCGCTGCCCATGCCGCTCTTATTGATCCGCTGATAATCTTCGAGTAACCATCTGGCCAGGGCCGGCTGCAGGTAGACATTGCCCGACGCCACCGCCTTGATGGCGGAAACCAGTTCTTCCGCGGCCGCCTGTTTGGTGATATATCCCTTGGCCCCGGCGGCAAGCATCTCGAAAAAATACTGTTTGTCCTCATGCACGGTGAGCGCCAGGACAAGACATTCCGGGAAAGTAGCGCTGATCCGTCTGGTCGCCTCCATGCCGTCCATGGTCGGCATGGAAATATCCATCACCACAACCTCAGGACCGAATTCCGGTATCCGCGCCAGTGCCTCGGCGCCGTTTGCCGCCTCGCCGACAATTTCAATCTGCGGGTCCATACCCAATAAGGATTTCAAACCTGAGCGAACAACATCATGATCATCTACCAGCATGACTCTGATTTTTTTCATCTGCATAGTTCCTCTACTGCTGTTTTTTTTGGAGAATCCTGCGACGAGCTAAGAAATTGAGTTGTCTGAGAGACGGACCGGATCGGAGCAGATACGAAATGAATGAACCGGTTACAACAAGGCGTCAGACTTGGACATCCGCCCGTCTCCCCGGTCCCTGGCTGAAAAAACTTCCGTTATAAAAAGAAACAAACTTATGAGTTCTGCACAGGCAGCATCCTCTTAATATCTGCCTGATCACGCAACCCTTTCAAATAGGCTTCGAACATGTCATCGATTTTCTGCTGGCTCAGATAGGTGCTGATTTTCTCCTTCACCTCATCAAAGGGCAACAGCTTTTCCGGCTGCTTATCCGTTACTTTAATCAGGTGATAACCGAACTCGGTGGTAACGATATCGCTGGTCTGGCCCACCGGCGTGCTGAAGGCTACGTCGGCAAAGGGTTTGACCATCTGCTGTCTGACAAAGAAATCCAGGTCCCCGCCATTGGCCTTGCTCGGACAATCGGAACTTTCCTTGGCCAGCTGGGCAAAATCGCCGCCATCCTGCAATTTCTTCTGAATACCCTTGATTTTTTCCATGGCTGCTTTCTTTGTCGCTTCATCGGCATCAGGGGCCACGGCTAACAGGATATGGCTTGCCCTCACCTTTTCAGGCTGTTTGATGCTCTCTTTATTGGCATCATAAAACTTGTGCAGCTCTTCATCGGTCACTTTTGCCTCGGCGCTGAACTTGTCATACAGTTTCTTCTGCAAACCCTCTATGCCCATCTTACGGAACAGCTGAGTCTGCATGATATCTTCGGTCAAGTGATTTGTGGTCAGGAAATCCTTGAATTCAGTATCTGAGGGAAACTGTTTTTTAAAGGCAGCCATTTTCTCTTTTATGGCATTCTCATCAACGGTGATTTTCTCCTTCTGGCTGGCCTGATACAGCAGCTCGAAATCAATCAGCCTGTCCAAGGTGAGATTCTCAATTTTCTGCTGCTGTTCCTTGTCATCCTCCTTCCAGCCGAGGCCGGCAAACTGCTGTTTAGCGACCTCCATTGCTGAAGCAAAATCTCTGCTTGAGATAGGTTGGCCATTGACTTGGGCGACAACACCGTCGTCCTTTTTCTCGTCAGCCGCCATTGCCGTTGAGGCGATGAACAGGAAAAGAAAAACCAATGCGAATCTGCACACATTATTTGGAGAAATTTTCATGAATTGTCCTCTCTTTAAAATGAATGATACAGTTGCCGGTTCGAACTCTAAAAAACAAAACAGGCAACTTATAGTTAGTTTCAATTTAACCTATCCTCAAGCTGATTTTATTTCATCCAGTTTTTTTAAAATATATGAAATAAATGCAGAGAAAATATGCCGGTAAAACGCGACCATGAGTGTAATGACATTTTGCAGCGAAAAGGGTTCAAAAAATCTCGCAATCATTCTTTTTTTGATTTCTCTTCCTTCCTGCATTCTCCTTTTCCCCGGTTGCCCGATCCTATCCCCGTAGAAAAATTGGGCAGAACACTCTAGAAAAACATAATTGGGCATTATGCCCTATGAAAGTGGGGGTATTCCCCCACCCCCCTTGTCTATTGGAATTACCACGTTGTATCTCTCAGAAAATCCGACAAGAAAATATCCTTTTTAAACTAGTTGATCTGCAATTCATATTTCACCTTGTCCCGTTTCTTAGGGTAAAATTACCCACCATTCCCCCTATTGGGCACAGAGTTTGCTCAACACCCCTGTCAAAGTTCCCCAACTTTTTGAAGCGTGTTACAGGCATGAAATTTTTGCCGGCCATTTACGTTGAGATCAACGGTTCCCACAAACCGAGTTGCATGCCCTGTCAAAAAGGAACAATGAAGAAGTTAACAATCGTTAGCTAAGGAGTAGAAAATGACTTTCGGATAAAACATGCCTGAATGACGACCTGGCTTGAGGCGCTGATCATCGTTGTTTCTCCGCTGGCACGGTTGAGAATAAAATACTCAATTTTGCAGCAGCATGATGGCAATCACCAAAAACTTTTGCTCACTTTATGCCCTGCTCTTCACCCAATCTTGCAGTCAACCTGACAAAAATGAAACAATATCCGGATTTGTCGACAATTTTGTCACCTGTCACATAACCCTGTTACACAGAGAGAACCAGAGAAACCTTTTCCAGAACCATTTCACTTGCCGAGACAGCATTCTTTATGGACAGCACAATCCTGACAAAAATGTAATGGCGGAGTCTGAGGGGAAGCGCTTGATACGCTATAAGACCAACAGATAGTGGATGAGAAGTTAGGGAAAAGAAATGATTAAAGGTAATATGTTACAGAAAAAGCAGATAAAGAATAAAGAAGGGCAGGAACCGGGAAAAGCCCTGCCAAGCAGCCTTCTTAATAAGAAAGAGGCTAAAAAATTTCAGCATTCAATCGTGACCCGCAAGCCGAGCGCCGGATGTTGCGGACAAAAAATCATCCGCGCCATCGCAACCGAACAAGCCACATGCATCACCTGTTCTCTGACATCACCTGTGGCTTGATCAGAGCAACACTGTCCGTAAGCGAAAAACGGCATCGGAAAATTCCGGTCCAAGACGACTTTTCTCAGCCCTGACTCGATCATTTTTACAGACTGCCGCACATCATGACGAAATTTTCACATTCCTTGCGGTTGACAAAGGGACAAACTTCCTTCTTGAACCACATGGCCTTGGGACACCAATACCGCCCCTTGTAAGGCTCATTGCATCCTTTGCGCGTGAGTTTTTTTCTCTGACGATCACCATAATTTACCGTATCTTCCTGAATCGTAAATCTCCACACTGACATATCGACTCCTCCTTCGCGGTTCAGGTTTTTGTTCCAGTCTGACCTGCCGGTTCCGTGACAACACCATCAAGACAGCCTGCCAAACCCCTTGTACTAAACAAAACCAAACAGAGAGAAAATCGTTCAAAAACTTATAAAAGTCACACCGGGAATTTCCCTAACGACCATTTCTTGCCAGCACATCAACGGAGAACAAAAGAAATACACTAAGTCTGGCAGATAGCCGTCATTGTCTTCCTGACGGGCAAGACTGACTTTTCTCTTAAATATTTTATAAAGCAAATAGCGGGCCACAAATTCAACAACTGATTACAGCTAGATAAATTACTGAAGGGTGCCCTGAAAAGATCAGGCAGGTGATTTGCGGGCAAGAAGCGGTGAAAACAAACAGCATCCAAAAGGGGAAATGTAAATTTCACACATCGGGTCTCTGTGAACATTTTCCATTCATTTTGAAGCAGTTATCTGACCTGAGGACAATTCTCCAGGCTCTCTGAAAACAATTTCCGTATTATTTCCAGTATTGCGCCTAAAAATTGGGTCATTTGCCCAACTTATGCCAACCATTTGCAAAAGCGGAAAATATCAGACGTGATAAACGGCTGAAAGCGGGCGGGAAAGGAGCCGAGCAAAACAAGAGGCTTTTTTGTGAACCAATGGGCTTTAGGGAGGATACCTACCGAGTGATCTTCTTCTTGATATCAAGTATGGGTGTGCCGTCGAGAATATCCAGCCCCGACACCTCGATTCGATTTCCGTTTACCGCCAGCACTTGCAGTTCGGAAACAGCGATGGGATTCGGCCGCACCGGGCTACGGGTGGCAAAGACGCCGCGCAACCCCTTTGACCTGTCGCCCCGCGGGTAAACCTTGAGAATGTCCCGACTGGACCTGTGCAGCCAGAAAAGCACAACAATGCTTTGACCGGGGGTAATGCCGTCAAGCCCCTCCTGATATTCAGGATAAATCTCCAGGTTCCCAACCCTCTCCGACTCGTCAAAGTTTTTGGGAGCATCCTCAAAGCTGGTGATATCCCCATGGAGAACACCGATGAATTTGCATTGTGCTTGTTCCATTTTCGTAATCCTCAAGGATCCATAGGACCAATGTCGTTAACTCAGACCGGGAGACAGATTTAATTTTTTCTCCAGCCTGAGGGGACTGAATTTTTTTCGATATTTTTGCGAAAATCATTCCTCCCCCCCGGCTTTGGAAGTTGAATCACAGAATATCGGTCAGTTGTCTAAATCCGGCCACTTTACCGAAAATCAATTATCTGAAAAGGACGGGGTCCCGTCTCGACAGGTTTGCTGTGGAATTTTTTTTCTATTCCGCCTTTCAAGGAGACCAGCAGTGCTTTTGTCGCGGCAATAAAGTCAGGATCATGCTCGGTCCTGTTGAAAGTTGCATGGAGAACAATTTTCTCCGGATGTGGCGGATAGCCTGTGGTCACGGTCCAGGCCAGGGCGTTGGGGCAGTCCGGCACGGAAAAACGCGCACCGCCCATAACCGTTTCGCTCCGGATGTGAAAACGCCCCCAGTGACAGAAGTAAATGACCCTGCCCAATGCATCTGCCTCCTCCACCGCCTCAATCTCCTCGCAAAAGAAGGGAAGATTGTCGAGAGATACTTTATTCCTGATTGTCTCCTGGGTTGTTGCCACGTCGGCGAATTCAAAAAATTCCATGATATCTTCTCTGAGAGTCTGACAAATTTAATTTTTCTGAGATAAAATTGGGTGACTGTTGGTACGAGCCAAGATGTTTTGTTCTTAATTCAATTTACCGAGTTGTTGAATTCTGCGAGTTTACAATGAGTTGCATGAATAAAACAGCCCGCAATCCGTCATGCCGGACTTGATCCGGCATCCAGAAGCCTCACGGATAGTATAAACACTGGATTCCTGCTAAAAACATGCCGGAAAGACGACCGGCAATAATGTCATATAATTCACGATTCAATCCGTTATGCCAACACAGAAAGTTGAATTCTTAAAATAAGCTTTTGAGAGAGGTCAAGCATGTGTCGATCAGGTGGTTCAGGGTGAATTCGAAGGTGCCGGGCTGGATCTGTGAGGAGTACACAACCATTTCCCGTTCGCCTGATTGCATTGATAGGTATTTTTTTCGGTTGAATAACTTGTCTATATTCCAGCAAAATTATAGAAATAGGCACACGATTGGATATGTATATGCCGACCAAAGTAAAACGAAACAGAAAATCAAAAAATAATGCAAAGGGACTAACTTGCTGAAATCTTTTATTCGCGATGGTAACCCATCACAGGGTATAAATTTTTAACTGGCGACGCGGGCCGGAATTTGTTAAGGTGCTGCCATAGACAACATGGAGCAGACACCTTGACAACACAAACATACCATATTCGTGGCCGACATATCGACAATAACGATC
>JAHILF010000043.1 GCA_018897105.1 Pseudomonadota bacterium | reverse complement strand
GGCATATAAGCGCCTAAGCCTTTCATCCAAGGCCCATTCGAGATTTTGATAACGTTCCCTGATTGCCGATTCAATATCCATGCTGCCATATTAACACATTTATCAAAAAAATGGCCATGTTATTATTTTACAGCTCCTTAGAGCTTGTTCGTAAATAAGCTCTTAATTTGCTGCACGTTTGCCGACAATCAAGGTGTTGCCGGAGATATCCTTGATAAATACCCGATCGCCGGGATTGACTTTTTCTTCACAGATAAAGGGCCATTCATCCGAACCCAGTACCGGGGTGGTGAAACGAACTATCCCCTCATTCTTTTCCATTGGAATTTTGACGACCAGGCCGGTTTCACCCAAGATGGCCTCTCGGGAAATACCGGCCTTGGTTCGATCCGTCATGAGAGGCTTGAAGAATTTGAACCAGAGAAAGGTAAAGAGCGATGATGCCACGGCCCAGAGAAAGAGTTGCCAGCTCAGGGACAGTGCAGGGATAAGCCAGAGTGCTCCTCCCACGATGAGACCACCCAGTCCGAACCAGAAGATGGTAAAGCTGGGGATAAACATCTCGGCAATAATGAGTACCATGCCGAATACCAGCCAGTGCCAGTAAACGATTGTTAAGTCCATCTGCCCTCCGTTATGAATAAAAGCAACCCGAGGATATACGGGAAGGGGTCAAAAGGCTTGATAAACTCGTAAAAAGTCTGTTTTCACCACAGAGCCCACAGAGATCACAGAGAAAATATTTTTATTTTCAGCAAGTTATCTCTGTGGGCTTTGTGCTCTCTGTGGTTAATTTTTAGTTTTTACGAATTCATCAAGGCTTGGCTGACATCAAATAGGAACTGACGGTCATCCAGATGGCCATGCATACCCGCCAAAAGTTGCACCAGTAAGCTGGGCCTATTTTGCTCCGAACACCTTTTTCAACAGTTCAGTGGTCTGCCGGGCGGGATTTTCGCGGATAGCGGCCTCCTCACTGGCCACATAATGGAAAATGCCGTCCAGCCCTTTCTGCACGGTATAATTGGTCAGATCGGCTTTGACATCAGGCGCGAAGGGGATGTTCCTGTATTTTGCCATGACATTGTCATAGGATTGGACCGCCCCGACCTCTGACAGGCTCTGTTGCACGATGGGCTGCATCTCCTTGGTCAGGGCAGGGGTCATCTTGCCCTGAAAATACTTGGTGGCCGAGTCTTTCGGCCCGTTATAGATTTTCATGACGTCATCAAAGGTCATATCCTTAATGGCCTGCCGGAAAAGTTCCTTGGCCTTGGGTGTTGCCGACTCGGCCGCCCGGTTCAGCTTCAGTTCGAGATCGTCGAGAAGATTGGACATGCCGACCTGGGACAGCATTTTTTTTGCCGTATCGAGTTGCGAGGGTAAGGGAATATGAATGGAGGGGTCGGCATTGAATCCGTCCAGGCTGCCCAGCCTGCTCACCACTTTTTCCGTGCCGATGTTCAGCGCCTCCTTGAATGCCTTGCCGATTTCTTCATTGGAAAGGTTGGTTTTCCCGCTATCCGACTGCAATGTTCCAAGCATTTTCGCTCCCTGTTCAAGCCAGTTGCCCTGGGCATGCACCCCGGGGGCAAGGAAGGGAATGGTCATGCAGCCTGAAATGGCGATTACAACTGCTAACTGCTGAAAACTTTTTATCGGCAAAGTCATATGGCACCTCTCTCATCATTATGTATTTTTTGAAACGGTTAGCTGCCGCCTTGTCAAACCTTAGTAGGTTCGCATGGCAAAAGGCAAGTGATAACCTGCGAAATACAGTGATATACAAATTGGACAAAGACGGCAAATTTTCATTTGCCGGGGTGCTTCAAAAGGTGATTCTGCCGAAACAGTGGGGCAGGTGAAAATTCAGTTCATCCACCGGCGACCAGGCTGCCCAGTGCGGGTGGGAGGTCTTGTCACCGCATTTATAAAAATTGGCCCGCCAGACCTGTCCCTTGATCTCGCCCAGCGGGCCGACATACTTTTCCAGCAGGGCAAACGGCAGGCGGAACTCGATGAACCAGGTGAGGTCGTTGGTAATCTCCGGCTCAACCAGTACAGGAAGAGAATGATAGATGCTGACCTGGCTGCCCTGTTCCATGGTTAGAGGCGTGAAATCCCTGAAGCCGTGTTCGGTCCGGGTGGGATCGACAATGTAGGAAGCAAGCATGCTTCCGCCGCAATTGAACTCAAAGTTGAAGTAGCCGCCGCTTACTTGGGGCTGGACGAAAAATTCAACGCAACTGTCCTGGTAGACCGGTTGCTGAAAGCGGTCATGGACACAGCGGACATAGCGGTCCCTGACCCTGAAGAAACCATGCAATGCCACGGGACTGCAGAGCAGTTTCACCTCGGTCTGCGGACGATGGTTGGTACTTTCGGGCCGGAAGGCGGCGATGGGTAAAGCAGGGGCTTGCTGCCAGAGAGGGCTGTCCCACTCTTTCTGCAGTTCAAAGGCAAGGGGCACGGATAACACCGGGTACTCGATGATTGTCATGAGCGGCCTGAAAAAGTTATGAATGAATGAGAACTTGTCTGTGATGGACAGAGTCTGTCGGCTGGGTGATTTCCGACAAGTGATTTGTTTCGTCCGCAGGCTGCGGGAAAGGCTGAGCTATTCAAGCGTCTCATAGTTTTCCGGCCGAAATCGCGGCGAACAAACACAGTAGAAAATCAGGTCGGTCTCACCGGTATTGATGATCCGCTGGGCACATTGAGCGGGGATTCTGAGCACATCTCCCGCCGTCACATCCGCAGGCTCCAGGCCCTCCACTTCGGCCCGGCCTTGACCGGCAACAATGATATAACGTTCCGTTATGCCACTCAGTCTATGCCAGGCTGTGGCGGTGCCGCTCCTTACCCGGGCGCGGGCGATGGAAACCTCTTCATCGTCCGGGTCGTTGGCAATTTCCGCAATCAAGCATCGCTCATCAGTCATGAATTCCTTGGCAGATAAGCCTTTTTGTATTTTTGCTCTCATTGTTTCACCTGAGGGAATTGCGGCGATATATCACTTGCCTGACTCAATATATCCTGTACCGTGGCAAGTGGGGCATTGTACCTCAGGAGTGCACTGGCAGTCTTCCCAGTTTTCTCCTTCCTGGGTCCCGCGCCACTCCATGCTGCATTCGCATCTGCCGGCAATAACTTTTTTACCCTGGCAGGTCGGGCATATGGTTGTGTTTTCCTGAGCCATGATCGTCTCCTTTTACTTTCTGGTTTTAATCGTACCCTGCAACAGGTAAATCCTGCTGCCAGAGGAAGTTCTCTATTGTTTCTCGGCTGATGTGACGGCAAAATTATACAGCCGCCAATGACAGGCTGTTTTGGTGAACCCGGCCTCATGCAGCCAGGAAAAATGATCAGTCAAGGTCATGGGGTGATCTTTTTCAAGATGTTTTTGGTACCAGAACTCCGGGTTTTCTCCCTGGGACAGCATGAATTTTTTCCACAGGGAGTAGTGATCCTCCGTCACGTCCCGGTCCTCATCGATGATGATATCCCTGGCAATAAATTTTCCGCCACTGTTCAAGGCAGCGTAAAGGTGCCGATAAAAAGACCTTCTTTCCCACCAGGTGAGATGATGCAGGGTGAGCCCGGCAAGGATGATATCATAGTCGCTACCGATGGGGTCAACGCGGAAATCACCTGATTGTAGAGAAAATCTGTCAGCAAAACGGGCCAGTTTTTTCCGGTATGCCTGCAGCATGTTTTCCGTCAGATCAAAGCCAACGACATGAGCGCGGGGAAGATTGCTGAAAACCAGTTCCGAGAGAATGCCGTTGCCGCATCCCAGGTCAAGAACACGGTACTCTCTGTCCTCATGGGGCAGCTGATCCTGAATGACCTGGTGCTGAAAGAGATATTGCGGGACAAGCTTCACCATCAGTTTTTCATATTCATCCGCCTGCCGGGCAAAATGTTCTTTCACCTGTTGCTGTTTCATTGTCGGATCCTTCAATCGCCGGGATTACGAATCGGTTCAGGAGGTAGAATCCACAACCAGTTCCCTCAGCAGAGGGTAACCCTGATAAATCATTAATCAATGCCATTAACTCAAGAGTGAGTTGCAGAAGGGACTGATTTTATTTTTCTTTTGCCCAAGCCGGGGACAGAATGATTTTCGCCAAAACCGCGAAAAAAATTCAGTCCCCTCAGTCTGGAAGAAAAATTAAATCTGTCTCTCGGCCTTAAGTTAACGACATTGAATCATTTCTATAAATTTACTCATAAAACGTGGTAAATGTAAGGTAAAAAAAGAGGTAATTTTAAATTATTTATTTGTCAGGATTTGTTTGGCTGGAATACGGCAGGAGAATGCATGACACACGAATTTGACGGCAAGAAATATGAGAAGGCATCTGCTCATCAGAAAGAGTGGGGAGCGCGGCTTATAGCGGAATTGTCTCTCGAGGGTGATGAGCGTGTTCTTGATTTGGGGTGTGGCGATGGGACCAATACCTCGCTGCTTGCAGGGCTTGTCCCTGATGGACAAGTAGTTGGCATTGATGCCTCAAGAGGGATGATCGAGGCAGCCAGGCCGAAAGAACAAGGCAATTTGAAATTTTTTCTCATGGATATTGACGCAATGGCCTTCACCGAAGAATTTGATGTGATCTATTCCAATGCCGCCCTGCATTGGGTGAAAGATCACCCCAGGCTTCTGGACAACGTATGCCGATGCCTGCGCCGGGGTGGGCGGGCACGGTTTAATTTTGCCGCTGACGGGAATTGCGCCCACTTTTTCAAAGTGATACGCAAAACAATGGCACATGAGGAGTTTTTGGTATATTTCGCAGATTTTGTCTGGCCCTGGTACATGCCGACCATTGAGGAATACCGGCTCTTGAGCGAAAAGAGTGAACTCAGGGATGTCAAGGTGTGGGGAGAAAATGCGGACCGTTTTTTCCCTGATACAAAAGCCTTGATCGGCTGGATTGATCAACCAAGTCTTGTTCCTTTTCTGGCATGCGTGGCGGATAAGGATAAAACCGCATTCCGGCAATATGTGGTGGCGGAGATGATCGCAGAAACAAAGCAGGAAGATGGACGATGCTTTGAGACTTTCAGGCGTATCAATTTATCCGCGAGGAAATAAATTGCCCCACCCGAGGCTGCCGCCTGGCTGAGCCCTGGCAGAGAATCACTCATCAGAAATCAAGGCGAACCTCCAGAAAGACCCGATCATTGTCACCGGCGTTGACCATTGCCCTGTTGCCGGATTGATAAAAGACCATGCCGCAGGTCATGCTCCAATTGTCGGCCAGATCATACGTTGCGGTGAAACGTTCCAACGCTCCCTCCTGGGCCCGTTCGCCCATGACGATCAGCAGGGCGGTGAGGTTCAGCCTGTCGTTTAACAACTCGCGGGTGATGCGCAGCGCTGCCTGGCTCGCGTCTTGTTGCGGGAATTCCGGAGAGTCTTTCAGGATGGGACGGTAGTCATGCAGGTGGCGGTTGACCAGGTCAACACTGATGGCGGTGTCGGTAAAGCCCCTGTATTCGATGCCGGCCAGCAGGTCCGTGCGGCTATAATCATAATCGTAATCGGTCAGGAAACACAGGCCTCTGAAATGGGCGGCTTCCAGGATGTAGAGAAAATTTCCTTGGGCAAGGTTCATGGCGGCTCCGGCCATTTTGATGCGGCGATGCTCCTGGGTAAGAGGGGAGGAGGGAACGATGGTGCTCTGGTCATTATAGATATCTGCCCCGTAAAAGGAAATATCCCAGCCGGAAAAGATACCCTGCACCTCAAGGGCAAGGCCGGTGTTGCCAAGGGTGGCGGCCGGTTTCTCCTCGGGGGGGGCAGGAAGAGAGGCGGGGTAGAAATCAGAGCCGAATGGCGGCAGTTTATCAAAACGATGTTCGTGGACGGCGATTGCGGAAAGCTGCCAGTTGCCGCGGAAATAATCCAGCTTGCTCATGGTGGTTGGCAGCCGCAGATCCTCGATGTCGGTGAGCCCCGGTTCCCGGTTGTCCAAGGGGTTGAGGATATCGGTGACCCGGAAGTTGTCCGAGCGACCCCAGACGATGATCTGTCTGCCGAGCTTCACATCAAGGCTGTCGCTGATCTCCCTCTGGACAAATGCCTCCCGCAGTTCAGCCTCCCATTCATACTCATCCAGCACATCTGCGGTATATTCGCCACGGCCATTGAGGGAGTAGGCAAAATCGTATGACCCCTTGGCAGAGGCAAAGAGTCTCCACTGCTGCAGCCTGTAATCCGCCTCCAGCTGCAACTCGGCCCGCAGCCGTGACAGTCCGCGCCAGTCGGTCTCTCCCGCCGCCGGGGCATGGTGGGCGGTATTAAATGTGGTTCCCATCTTGGCATAGCCGCTGAAAAGGCCGGCAAAATCATTGGCCGGAGTGATCGCCTCTCTACCTGGAGCAGGGGTTTCCTCAAAGCCGCCGAACAGATCAGATTCACCTGACGCTGCCGGGCCAGCCGTGAGCAGAAGCAATCCGCCCAGCACCCAGGCCAGGGCGATCGGCTTACAGCCCTTTTTCAAGGGTGCGGACCGTGAACAGCTTTTCATCCACTGCTTCCTGGTTATAGCGGACATTGTCAAGGGTGAGTATGGTCCGGTGCACAACATCATCTCCTTTTCTCGCGGTCATATGGATTTCCAGACTGGTCCAGATGTTGTCAACCAGCTCCATCCTTTTCACATCAAAATACTTGCGCAGGCCTCCGTGTTTGACAAAATAGATGGCACGCACCACCATCAAGTTGTCCTGTCTGACAAAGAGCATTGAACGGGTATAGCCGGTTTCCTCAATCACCCGCTCACTGCTTGGCAGGCAGTTGATGACCCAGGTCTTCTGCCCATACACCGTTGCCTCGGGCTGCTCTTTGTTGAACGAATAGGTGTAATCGTCGAGCCGTCGCTTGGTCAGATCGGCATAACTGAAATCCGAGCCCATGAAACTGCCGCTCTTATCGCTTGAGGCAATGCGCTTGGTTTTTTTCAGGGCCGGCAGATAAAGCCACTGATCATCATCCCTGCCCGCCTCATCGTAGTCATAGGTGAGAAAGCCGGTTTCCTTGACATCGGCCGGGGCGAGAAAGAACATTAAATTGTATCGGTCCTTGCCCCGGTCCAGGCCATAGGAGCGGATGGTGCGGCTGCGTTTCTTGCCGTGTCTGTCAATGAGAACCATCTGCATGTCGGCAATGGACCGGTCCCCGTCATCCCTGGCGTCGACCTGTTGCATGATGGACCTGGCCTCGTTGTTGTCAGTCCCGGCATAGGCGACAACAGGCAGCAGCAACAGCAGGAGGATGATGATCTTTTTGGTCATATTGGTCTCACTCTTCTGATTGTATCTTTTTTATAAACCAGACTGAGCAGGGCAGGCACCAGGAAGAAATCGGCCACCAGGGCAAAGATTACCGCGCAGCCGGTGAGGAGTCCGTAGCGCACACTGCTGGCCAGATAGGCGGCGGTGTAGATAAAAAAACCGCCGCACAGCACCAGGCTGGTGATCACCATGGCCCGGCCCGTAGTGAACATGGTCTCGCGCACTGCTGTTTCCACATCGCCGCTCTCTTCAAAGGCCCTGCGAAAATGGTGCAGAAAATGGATGGTGTCATCCACCACCAGGCCGAGAACAATGCTGCCGATCAGCATGGTGCTCAGGTCCAGGGGGATATTGAGCATGCCCATCAGCCCCAGGATAAAGATAATCGGCACCACATTGGGAATCATGCTGAGCAGACCGATGCGCACCCGGCCCACCAGCAGCACCATCAAGAGCGAGATCATCACAAGGGCAATGACATAGCTTTTGGCCATGCTGGTGATGACGTTTTTGATGATCTGCATGAACAGGACGATGTGACCGGTGAGCGTCACCTTCTCACCTGGAAACTGTCTGGCGAGATAGGTCGAAACCAGGTCAATGTAATCCTTGTACAGGACTGCGTCTTTCCACGGGGCAAGGATGGAGAGACGTCCGGTCTGATAGGAGCTGTCCGCGAAATCATCCAGGTCATCGCTGCCGCCGGATTCAAAGAGAATAAGCTCTTGGGCGATGAGTTCCCGGCTGACGGGTACCGCGTAAGCCTCATCCCGCCCCTCATGCAGGGCGCGGTTGGTTTCCTTGAGCACATCGGCCAGGGACCAGGCCTTGGCCGCGCGGATGCCCTGCGCCTCAATAGTGGGGATCGCCTCCTCAGCCTCGCTCATGCGGCGCAGCAGGTCAGGATCATGCAGCCCGTTTTCCCGGCCTGAATCTACCAGCACCTCGAGCATGACCGTGCCGCCGTTGACCCTGTCCAGCAGTTCCGTGGCCACCCGGATGGGAGAGCCCTGGGGAAACCAGGTCAGGGCATTATGGGCAAACTTGACGGAAAGCGCGCTCCACAGCGCAACGCTGACAATGATTGCCGCAAGCAAGGAAACCAGCAACGGCCGCCTGGTGGTGACCGCGGCGATCCAGGTAAAGAGCCGGTCGGCCAGGGGCAGTCTTTCCGCCGCCGCGGCTTTGCCCGGCCTGATCGGGAAAATGGCGATGAGTGCCGGCAGCAGCACCACGGTATAGAGCAGGGCCAGCATGACGCCTGCCGGAGCCACAAGGCCGAGGTGGGCCACATTGTCCAGATCGGCCCAGGCAAAGGAGAGCAGTCCGCAGGCCGTGGTAACGCTGGTCATCAGCACCGGCAGGCCGGCATAGCCCATGGCCTCGACAATGGCCTGCTCTTTATCGTTGGTCTTGCGGTACAGACGGTAGAAGATGGTCAGAATGTGCACGCTGTCGCCAATGCCCACCACCACAAGAAAGGACGGCAGGATTTGGATGACCGTAGTGATGGGGATGCCGCACAGGCCCATGATGCCCATGGTGGTGATCAGTGACAGAAAGACGATGAGCAGCGGATAAAGCACCCCGGAGATCCTGCGGAAAAGTGCGGCAAGAAAAAGAACAATGAGCAAAAAAGAGAGCGGCACCATGGTGCGCAGATCATCGGCAATGCCGCTGGTCAGTTCGGCCACCACAAAGGGGGTGCCGGTCATATGAAAATCAATGCCCCGGCCCTGGAAGCCGGCCACCACCTTGTTGATTGCCCCGGCGATCTCGATGCTCTCCTCATTGCTGAGATACCGATGCTCTGCCGGGATTTGGGGTGGAGCTTCATCATCGAATCCGGACAGCAGGTCCTTTTCCGCCACCGGCTTGACTGCCTGGGCCTTGATGAGAATGGAGGTCATGGATCTGTCCGAGGAGACCAGCAGTTTATCATAAAGCGGGTAGCGGTCGATCTGGGACAGCATCTGGCTCAGCTCTTCCTCTGTCTGGGGCGGCTGGGGCATCAACTCGTCGACAACCAGGGTGTCGCCCTTGCCGTAGACGATGCGGCCGTTGACCAGGCTGGTGATGTCGTCTAAGTAGGGGACCTTGGTCTCCAGTTCGTGGTGCAGTTCACTTAAGGTGGCCAGAAAATCCCGGGTCAGGCCATGGGTCGGGCGCATGGAAATGATGAACATGTCGTCCTGTCCAAAGGTGTCCCGGAAATTGTTGTAGGCGATCAGAGCCGGATCATCCGCGGCAAAGAAGCTTTCGTCCCGGGTATCGATGGTGAGTTTTGTCATCTGCCCGGCCAGGGCTGCGGTCATGAGCAGAATGAGCAGCAGGGATGTGTATTTGCGCCGATAAACCAAGGCGGCGAGCCGGGAGAACCAGTTCTCGAACTTCTTATGCACCGTGGTCATTTTTCCTTAACCTCCTTTGGGGTCAGAATGCCGGTAAGATGCTGGTGTGCCGTGGCGGCGAGCCACCCCAAGGCCATGTCAAGCGTCATGTTAGGATTTCTCAGAAACTCCATCAGTACAGTGAAATAGAGCGAAAAAAGCGAGGCGGCGGCAATCCGCGCATCGGCGGCAGGCTGCACCGTACCCTGCGCCTTCTCCTGCTCGATCATGGCCCCGAAAAACTGCAGATAATCCTCAAGTTGCTGGGTCAGATAAGGGTTTTCACCTGCCTTCTCAAAAGTCGTATCACGGATCAGCACCCGGTAGAGCTCACGGTCGTTATCATAAAAACCGTACATGCAGTGGGCGATGTGCATGAGCCGGTCATGCAGGGAGGCATTCTCATGGGGCATGGTGGCAACCGCGTTGGCAATGGTGCGTTCGATGTCCTCATACAGGGCCACTTCCAGCAGGGCGGTTTTGCTTTTGAAATGGACCACCACCGATGCCGGCGACACCCCCGCCTCTTTGGCAATGTCCCTCATGGTGCACTGCTCGGGCCCCTTGGTGTGAAAGAGTTTCCGTGCAGCCTCCAGGATAAGTTGCCTGGTCTCAAGTTTTGTGGTTTCGCGTCGGCTCATGGTGTGCTTATAGAGAAATTAAACGTGTTTTGTAGTTAAACATGTTTAATAATAAAAGGGTGGTTGGTTTGTGTCAAGAATATTTTGTTATGGATAATGCGAAAATCTATTATTACAAATATTTGGAAGGATATTGAGGTAGAAAAATAACTGGACTTACAATATCGTTTGGCAATCTATTTAGGATATGATAATTATCTGGAAACCATATAATTGTTAGTTGAACGTCAAGTTTGAGGAACATTGTGGATCAAATTATTGCAGCACTCGTTGGGGGCTTTCTTGCAGCAGGGACTGGGTGGTTTTTGCAAAATAGGATCGAAGTGTCTCGTTTGAAGCGTCTCAAGCAACTTCTTATTGTCGGAATTTCCGATGACCTGAAATCGTCCATCGAGCTATATGATCGCGTAATAGACGAGTGGGAGAAGAGCCAAATTGTATGGTTTACTACTCTGAACGAATTGAGAGAATCGCGGCAAACCTATCTCAAGAATCGCGATTGGATGGTCCTAATCAATGATGAAGTTCTCAGACAAAAGCTATTCAAATATTACCATCGTAGTGCTGACCACATAAATCTACTCGAGAACCAGCAACGTCGTAAATACGATATCCAGTCAAAGCTTAATGATGTTATTCGTGATCTCAAAATACGTAACGATCAGCTTACGCAAGAACAGGCATTGGAGCAGGCTGTGCGTTTGATGCATGCGGAAGACCAAGAATTGTTTGGGATCAATAATTTTATCCCGTCAGGCATTCAGCGAATGCGAGATTTCAAGGGCGAGGCAAAGGAACTTTTGGATGCATTCAGCAAAGGGACTGATGTCTAAATTTCACGTCAACACGGTCCGCCTTCAAGGTTAAATCAGAAAATACCGTTGAACCAGAGTCAGGACTAAGCGTTATATTACTATGATGAATAAATCCCGAAACGGAAATCATGCCTCAGTTCAACCCAGACCCTCGCTATCCAATACATCTTTCCCAACATTCCATAACGAAAATAAAAAAATGAAAAACAGAATTGATGCTTTCCGTATCCTTCTGCAGTCTCTGTCCCGCCACCTGCCGGCTGTCATCATCCTTTGCCTGTTTTCTCTGCCTTTGACCGGTTTGGGCAGCAATCTGCTTGCCCAAGAAACCGAGCAGCAGGAAACACTACTTGCCCCAACCCCAACCGTGGCAACCGAGAGCCCCGTTCCCACAGTCCCTCTGGATGCCCTCTATGGCTACCTGGATCGGGAGATGGACCGCCTGACCGATGGCACGGTGGTGTATGACGAGTATGACACTGGGGCGGCCGGCTTTTACCCCATCAACTGGGCGGGTGATGTGAACGATCTCACCCTGGCCCCTGACAGCCGGGAAAGCCCTTTTTCCGGTAATACCTGCCTGCGCATCACCTATCAGCCGGCGAAAAAAAGAGGATGGGTCGGGGTGACCTGGGCCTTCCCCAACCTGAGTGGAGGAAACTGGGGGGAGCGGCGGGGGCGGGTACTGGTGGGGGCCACCGAGTTGACCGGGTGGATCCGCGGTAAACTCGGCGGTGAGCAAGTCAGAATCGAGATCGGCGGCATTAATGAGAAGGGCCGCAGTAATTCCGACCAACCGAACCGCGACACCCTGGACCGACTGAAAAACACCCCAAAACTCCTGAAACTGACCACCAGTTGGCAGCCGTTTAAGATTGAGATCCCGCCGGGATCCAACCTCACCGGGGTGATCGGTGGGCTCACGGTCTTTTTCGATGCGGGCAAAAATCGTCAGGGTGCCACGGTTTATCTTGATGATGTCAGGTACAACAATGCGGACAAGAACATGCTGCGGCTTATCAGATCATACCGGGCAACAGGCAAGAATGAGGACAAGTCGCTGCGCAATGCCGCCTTTCTGTACGACAATGCGCTGACCCTGTTGGCATTTCTGGCCAAAGGGGACGCTGAAAGTGCCAAGCGGGCGAAAATCCTGGCCGATACCCTGGTCTGGCTGCAGAATCATGACCGGTCTTACAGTGATGGCAGGTGGCGCAACGCCTATCTGGCCGTTCCTGTGGATCTGCTTGCCGATGACTCAGCCCGTCTGCCCGGCTGGTGGCAGATTCCGACAGATGAACAGGGAAAGCCGAACGGTTCCGCCGCCTCCTGGGTGGAGGACCGCTACCAGATCAGCACGGATACGGGCAATATGGCCTGGACCGTTATCTCCCTGCTGGCCGCCCATCGTAAGTTTTCTGTGCCGGGCCGGGATAAGCCTTACCTGCGCGCTGCCCTGCAGGGAGCAGAGTGGATTGAGCACAATTGCCGGGTTAATGAATCAGCCGACAATCCTGATGTCCTGGTGGGCAAAGGCGGTGGCTATAGCGGCGGATTCGACGGCTGGGAGGACGCCGGTAGTGGTGGTGGACCGAGTCGTTTACTGTGGCGCAGCACCGAGCACAACATCGATCTCTATGTGGCCTTTATGCAACTGGCCGATCTCACCGGTGACCGGGCCTGGCTTGAGCGGGCAAGGCATGCCCGCAGTTTTGTCCTGAAGATGTATGATCCCCAAGAGGGGCATTTTCTGGCAGGGACCAGTGATCTTGACGGCTCGCTCAACCGGGATGTGGCGCCGCTGGACGTGCAGACCTGGAGTCTGCTGGCCATGGGCCATGACCCGGAGTTTCGCAGGATTATCGGCTGGCAGGATGATACAGCGCTTCCGTCTCCCATCCTGTGGCTTGATGCCAATGTGCGGGAATTGGAGCCGGATCCCGCCTGTGACGGTATCTGGGGTTACAGATTCAGCCGGGAAGGCAAGGGGGTCTGGTCTGAGGGCACGGCCCAGGTGGCGGCTGTCTACTACTTTCTCGGCCGCAAAGAGCAGGCCGAGCAGATCATCAGTTATCTGTCCGGTCCTGGTTTTGCTGCCGAGAGCAAACCGGGCAGCGGCCGGGGGATGGGCATGTATGCCGCCTGCCCGGATAAGGCTGAAACCGGCTTTTATCGGGAGATCGGTGACTGGTCGGGACAGTGGACCTATCCCCGGCGGCTGCATATCGGCGCAACCTCCTGGTATCTTTTGGCCAGGCAGGACGTCAATCCTTTCTGGATGAAACTGTTTCCCAAGTCGCCCTGAGCCCATGGCACTTTTCTGATGGATTTGTAAAACCGGGAAATTAACCACAGAGAGCACAGAGCACACAGAGCTAACTAACTGTAATGAAAAATATTTCTCTGTGCTCTCTGTGTGCTCCGTGGTGAAAAAAGTCTTACGAGTTCATCACATATTTGCATTACACCAATCCCTGATCCAGCATGGCGTCCACTACCTTGACAAAGCCTGCGATGTTGGCCCCGGCCAGGTAATTGCCGGGCTCCCCATATTCTGCCGCCGCATCGAGACAGGTTTTATGGATGAATTTCATGATGATTTTTAGCCTGCCGTCAACCTCCTCCCTGGGCCAGTTGATGCGCATGGAATTCTGGGCCATCTCCAGGCCGGAAACCGCCACTCCGCCGGCATTGGCTGCCTTGCTCGGGGCATAGAGCAGCCTATGGTCCAGAAAGAGGTCGATTGCCTCCGGGGTGGAGGGCATATTGGCCCCTTCGCTGATCAGGCTGACCCCGTTGCGCACCAGGTTTTCCGCATCCTGCCGGTTGATCTCGTTTTCCGTGGCGCAGGGCAGGGCGCAGTCCGCCTTGTGGTTCCACAGGGGATTAAAGCCAAGGCTCGGATCTCTTTCCGTATAAATCGTATTCGGGTATTTTTCGGCATATTCCCGTATCCGGCCCCGCCTGATGTTTTTCAGGGTTTTCACAAAGGCGAGCTTTTCCGCATCAATCCCCTGCTCATCCAGGATGTAGCCCGATGAATCAGACAGGGTCAGCACCCTGCCGCCGAGTTCAAGCGCTTTTTCCGCGGTAAACTGGGCCACGTTGCCCGAGCCGGAAATGAGGCAGGTTTTGCCGGCAAAGGTCTGGTTTTTGGTGGCCAGCATTTCTGCGGCAAAGTAGACGTTGCCGTAGCCGGTGGCCTCCGGGCGGATCAGGCTGCCGCCCCAGTTGAGGCTTTTGCCGGTGAGCACGCCGGTGAATTCGTTGCGCAGTTTTTTATACATGCCGAAGAGAAAGCCGATTTCCCGGGCGCCGACGCCGATGTCGCCTGCCGGGATATCGGTATTGGCGCCGATATGACGGAAGAGTTCGGCCATGAAACTCTGGCAGAAGCGCATCACCTCGTTATCGGATCTGCCTTTGGGGTTAAAGTCGGAACCGCCCTTGCCGCCGCCCATGGACAGCGTGGTCAGGCTGTTTTTAAAAACCTGCTCAAAGGCCAGGAATTTGATGATGCCGAGATTGACCGAGGGATGAAACCGCAGTCCTCCTTTATAGGGGCCCCGGGCGCTGTTCATCTCCACCCGGAAACCGCGGTTGACATGGACCTGGTTCTGGTCATCCATCCAGGGCACCCGGAACATGATCATCCGCTCCGGTTCGGTAATCCTCTCGAGCACCGCGCTCTGACGGTACTGGGGATAGCGGTCAAGCACCGGTTTAACGGTCTGCAATACCTCGTAAACCGCCTGGTGAAATTCCTTTTCGGCCGGGTCCCGGTCTTTGATCTTCTGCATCAGCTCATTCATCCTGTGAGCACCTCGTAAAAAAAAGGGAATAACGGCGAATATCCTTGAAATATTTGATGATTTTAGCACATAAATTTCGGAAAACCAAAGAAGAAGTTTTTTGCGGTATCCATCTAAATATGGTGAAATTCAGCCATTACCATTAGAATGGGTAAGGGATTTTTTTGACAAATTCATTTGCGCAATCGGGACATTATTAATGGAAGACGTCACCTTGGGGCTTGCCGTGCTGCTGGCTGCGGGAATGCTGGCGGCAAAGGCCGGACAGCTGCTGAAACTGCCTTCCGTCACCGGCTACATCCTGGCCGGATTGCTGCTTGGTCCGTCGGGCTTCGGCATCGTCACCATGGAGTCGGTGGGCAATAAGCTGCACCATTTTACCCAGATTGCCCTGATGCTGATCGCCTTTGGCATCGGCGAACAGATCGAAGTCAAACGTCTACGCCAATCTGCCAGGAGCATTGGTGCCATCGGCGTCGCCGAGGCAACCGGTGCGTTGCTCTTCGTGGCGTTCGCTTCTTTTTTCGCGGCCCGGTTATGCGGTCTGCAAGCCGCGGTCTGGGGCATGGCTGATTATCTTGTCATGGCCCTGCTGCTGGGGGCCGTTTCCGTGGCCACCGCACCCGCCACCACCCTGCATGTCATGCGGGAGCTGAAGGCCAAAGGGCCGCTGACCTCGACGCTGATGGCGGTGGTGGCCATTGACAACGGTCTGGCCATTATCTTTTTCGGTCTGGCCATGTCCTTTGCCGGGCAGATTGCCGTTGGCGGCAGCGGTTCGGTGGCCGGAGCCATACTTAGCAGCATGATGGAGATCTCTTTTTCCCTCTCTGCCGGGTTGATCACCGGCCTTGTGATCTCCTTTGTGCTGCATCATCTCAAGCGGCATGACGAGATGCTTACCGCCGGTCTGGCCCTGCTGCTGCTCTGCGGTGAAGGGTGCCGGGCTTTTCATCTTTCCCCGCTGCTTGCCGGAATGGCAGCCGGGTTTACCGTGATCAACAGGGTGACCAGGGATGTCCGTCTTTTCCGTGCCCTGAATGCCTTTGAGCCCCCCATTTATGTGCTGTTTTTCACCCTGGCCGGCTGCCACCTCGATCTGGCCTCCCTCGGCAACGCGGGCTGGGTCGGGCTTGTCTATTACCTGTTCAGGATTATCGGTAAATACTGCGGGGCTTTTACCGGGGCATTTTTTACCAGGGCCCCGATTGCCGTGCGCAATTACCTGGGCCTGGCGCTCATGCCCCAGGCCGGTGTGGCCATCGGTCTTATCTTTCTGATCAGCAGTGATGAAAATCTGGCTGTCTTTTCCGCCATCATCACCCCGGTTGTACTCGCCGGCGTGGTACTCTCCGAGCTTTCCGGACCGGTCTGCGCTCGGCTGGCAATAGCCAGGGCCGGTGAGTCCTGCGAGATCGTTGACAAAGAGGTGCAACCAGTCGGCAGAGCAGGAAAAAAGAGGGATCACAACGGCAACAAACAACACGAAGTTTTTTCCCTTGTGCCATGGACCTGGGAAAAACTCGTTCCTCACCCAATCCCTGACGGGGTGGTGGCTTTCGGGGCAAAACAATCGGCTAAAGTCGTCGGTCTGGCCCGTATGGCAACGATTTTGGCCCATCATTATAATGCGGTGCCCATGTCCGTGCGGGTGGTGCAACCGTACAGCAGGGAATATATCCTGCAGGGAGCCATGGATTTTCTTTTCAGCGGGGAGCGGGAGGAGGTGGAGAAACTAGGCTATGATCTGCACACGGAACTGGTGCCGGACAAGGATATCGCCTCGGGTCTGGTAGCTGCGGTGGAATACAACGATGCCAGGGCGGTTGTTCTCGGCTATCCCATTGAAGGGACCTTTCAGAGCTTTCAGGAGATTTTGGAGAAGGTGGCGAAAAACGTCGCCTGTCCGGTGGTGCTGGTCAGGTTTTATGGCGAGCTGCATACGGAAAGGATACTGGTGCCGGTGCGCAGCCTGGATGAGCTTAATGACGTGGGTCCCATCGTGCATGCCCTGTCACGGGTGGGTGATCATCAGTTGACCATCCTCTATCTGTTACCCGCCGATGAGCCTGATGAGAGAGTGGAATTCAAGAAGCAGCAGCTGGCAGACTGGGTAAAAAGGCTGAAAATTACGGCCCAGATCACTTTTCAGATCGACAAGACTGAGGCCAGGCAGGAAACGATTCTCAAGGAATCGGAAAAGCATGATCTGGTGGTCATGGGCACCTCGAAAAAGAATGTACTGAAAAAGCTGTTTTTCGGCTCATTGGTGGAGACGGTTTCCCGGCGGATCCGCAAACCCCTGCTGATTGTTTACCGGCCGGCCAATGAGACCCTGCTGGCTGATCGGCAGCTGCGCTGAGGCTTGGCTATCTGAGGAAAACTTTCCTTTTTTTTGCCGCCATTACATGTTATTGAAAAAAATTGGTAACTATCCATTCGTTATCGCGGGCAAGGCCCGCTTCCGTAAGAGCGGGCCTTGCCCGCGATTAAAGATTCCATCCGTTTTTCACCTTGATCTGGATTGTTACCTTATTTTTTTATATGATGACAGACTTGCAAGCGAATACTGTTGAGTTCGTATTATAATATTTCCGGCATGAACCATATCGGGGGAGACATGGATTCTGAATTGATAAGCTCGCATCTGCTGCTGGTGACAGGCCAGGGTTTTGAATCATGCAGAGACAATGTGCTGCGTTTTTTTCACAATACCATTCTGGTGAAATATGACCGGGTGGACGTTATTGCCGAAGAATCGGTGTCCGCCCTGCAGGATGAGTTCAAGGAGAAACTGGCGGAGGGGATGGGGCAGAACAGGCAGCGGGTGGAACAGCTGCTTGGGGAATTGCGGCAGGAGGGATTCGACGACCTGGGTAACTGGTTGGCCATGCCCCAAGGCTATCCCAGTAAAACCGTCCATGAAATCGCCCATCTGCTGGACGGTTTTTTCGGGATAGATTCCGCATTTTATAATCTGATCGACGACTCGCACTGGGTGTCTGACGCCCTGCAGCTGGAGATGGGCGAAAACCCGCAACGCTACTGGCTGATCAGGGCCGATGGCCGTTCACAGGTGGCGAATATTGACAGAATTCCCTTCCTGCGCCGTCACGGCAAGGAGTAAAGACCCTTTTTACGAAGCAAGCTCAATAGGCAAATACTCCGGCTGCCAGCGCATGTTGGTGATCAGCTTGTTCAACTTCTCCTCATCGTTGTCATGCTGGAAGTCGCTGAAGGCGCAGAGATGACCGACATTGGCCCTGATGGCGGTGAGTCCCACAGCCTGGGACACCTTGATGCTGACGTTCTGCAGTTCCGAAACCGGCGGCAGCAGCTCGCCCCTGTCCATGGCGTCTGGCTGGACGCACTGGGAAACAGCATGGGCGGCTGCGGTAAAAAAGGACGGCAGTACCTCCTTGGCCCCTGAGGCAATGATACCCAGTCCCACCCCGGGAAAAACAAAAACATTGTTGCACTGACCGATGGTGAATGTCTTGCCGTTGTGCGCCACATTCGGGAAGGGGCTACCGGTGGCCACCAGGGCCTTGCCGTCGGTCCACTTGTAGATGTCTTCCGGCAGGGCCTCTGTCATGGAGGTGGGGTTACTGAGCGGCAGGATGACCGGCCGCGGGGTATTGGCCGCTGCTGCCTGCACCACCTCTTTGGTGAAACAACCGGATTGACCCGAGGTGCCGATGAGCACGGTCACCTTCTCAAATTTCACCACGTTTTCCAGGCTGCCGCCACCGGTCTCTTTCAACCATGGGAGCTGGGACGGGTCTTTGGCGAATTTTTCCTTGTACGGTTCGAGTTTGCGGTCCGAGGTGACCAGCCCGTGGCTGTCCAGGGTATAAATACGGCTGCGTGCCGCTTCAGGGCTTAAACCGTTTTCAAGCAGGGCGGTTTCGATCTGTTCGGCAATGCCCACTCCACCGGCCCCGGCACCATGGATCAGATAGACCTGATCTTCCAGTTTCTCCTTTTTGATGCGCATGGCGGTGAGTATACCGGCCAGGGTGACCGCCCCGGTGCCCTGGATGTCGTCATTAAAGGAAATCAGATCGTGCAGGTAGGAGTCCCTGATGGCAAAGGCGTTCTGTTTGGAAAAGTCCTCCCACTGGCAGAGGGCATTGGGGAAAACAGCCCTGAAGGCCTTGGCAAAGCGCTGTACGAAACGCAGATAATCACTGCCCGAGAGCCTTTCATGCCTCCAGCCCAGGTAAAATTCATCGTCCAGCAGCGCCTTGTTGTTCGTGCCCACGTCAAGGGAGATGGGCAGGCAGTGCCAGGGGGCGATGCCCGCCCCCTGGGTATAGAGCATGAGTTTGCCGAGGCAGATGGCGATGCCGCCGGCCCCCTGGTCGCCGATGCCCAGGATCCCCTGGTTGTCCGTCACCACGGCCACCCTGATCCCCAGGTGCACATAGCGGCGCAGGATCTCTTCCGCCCGTTCGATGTTGCCGGGATAGAAGTGAACGCCGTTGGCATTACGGAAAATCGACGAATAACGCTGGCAGGCAAGTCCCACGGTGGGGGTGTAGATGATGCCCATATAGGTTTTGATATCACTGCGGATCAAGGCGTGGGCCAGGGTCGCGTTGCGGTCGAAAAGAGCGCGGATATAGATGTAGCGTTCAATATCATCTTCCTTGTTTTTCACCTTTTCGGCACTGTTGATCACCTGGCTAACCAGAGAACGGGGCGAGGGGGGCAGGGCGCCGTCAAGACCCAGCTTTTTCCGTTCTTCCTCGCTGAAGGCCGTGCCTTTGTTGATGTAATTGAAGTATTGCAGGGCAAGGCCGGGTTTTTTAGCGATAATCGCCTCGGTGTTGCCGTACTCGCCGTATTTGAAAGCGTAGATGTCTTCCGTCATAGAGTTCTCTCAGTTAAGATTATTTACCAAACATACCTTTCAGGGCATCCATGGCCTTCTGCATATCCTGGCCAGATCCCTGGTTTGCCGGGGGAGCCTGCTGTCCGGCGGATTCGGCCTGATTCATGGCATCTCCGGCCTGTTCCTGCATTTTCTGGGAGGCATCCGGTGATTTCAATGTGTCAATGGTGGATTTGGCCATGGCCCTGGCCGCGTCATCAGCCTCCTTGTCATGGGTGACCTGGATGCCGGGGGGAGGGGCAAAGACGTCACCGGGCACTGATCCCTCAGTGATCTTGGTGGCCACCGTGGAAAATTTCATGCCCATCATGCTCACATCGGATTTCAGGGTGATATCCGTGCCGTGCATTGAGTATGACGTGGTGCCGGCAACGGAGGCGAGATCACAGTTGTATCCCAGGATTTTCTCGGCATTCTGCTGGACGGAGCCCTGCATGCCCTGCATGAGGGATGTGCCCATTTCCTGGACATTTTTATTGACCATGTCCTTATCCTTGGATGACAGCCTGTTGTATTCCTCGATCATGAACTTGACGGGATTGGTTACTTTGGTGCCGGTCCTTTCCTTCATGTCAATGGTATAAACCCAGTCGGGACTGGTGATTTCGATCTGATCCGTTTGGGTGGTCATAAACATCATTTTTGACGTTGACTTGCGGTGGCTTGCTTTTTCCTTGCCATAATCACGTATATAGAGGGTTTCCGAGCCTGTCTCGGACCCGGTGATGCTGTACTGGATGGTTGCTTCCCTGAAGGGAAGTTTTATGTCCCAGGGATTTTTTTCCGCAAAGGCGGTTGTGCAGAGGGAAAAACTGAGAAAGAGGCAAAGCAGAAGCAGGGCAAATCGAGTTTTTATCATAGTCGGCACCGGAATTTTTTAATTGGTTAATAAGTATATTTGATGGTCTCGTAAAAAGTCAAAATTTCAAAAAATGATGACACTAACTCAATGAGTTACGACGCAAAAAAAACGTTTTTGGGACTTTTTACGAGTTCATCATATTTGCCTAGATCATAACGTTATGGGAAAGGCAATAACAAGTTAAAATTATGCCTTAAGCTCAAAAGCTGCGCTGAAAAGCTTTTGGGTGTAAGGGTGAGTGGGATTTGCAAAAATTTCTTCGGCCGGACCGCTTTCAACGATCATCCCGTCTTTCATCACCGCCACCTCGTCAGCCAGGGCCCGGACCACGCGCAGATCGTGGGATATGAAGAGGTAGGTGATGGCGTATTTTTCCTGCAGGGAGCGCAGCAGATCGATGATCTGGGCCTGGATGGTCATGTCGAGTGCGCTGGTGGGCTCGTCGAGCACGATGAATTTCGGCTGCAGGGCAATGGCCCGGGCAATGGCGATCCTCTGGCGCTGTCCGCCTGAAAATTCGTGGGGATAGCGGTCCAGCATCTCCGGGGTCAGCCCCACCTCATTGAGAACACGTTCGACAATTTCCCGGCGCTGCTGTTTGCCCCGGCCGATATGATGCACTTTGAGCCCTTCTTCGATGATCTGAAAAATCGACATGCGCGGGGAAAGCGATGAAAACGGGTCCTGGAAAACGATCTGCAGTTCTCGGCGCAGTCCGCGCATCTCCCTTCGGTTTCTGGCCAGCAGATCCGTCTCCCCATAACTGATGCTTCCCGTGCCCTCAATGAGCCGCAGGATTCCCAGGCCGAGGGTGCTTTTGCCGGAACCTGATTCGCCGACAATGCCATAGGTTGACCCTTCACGGACAATGAGGCTGACACCGTTGACAGCCCGGATCTCACCCACCTTGCGTTTGAAAAAACCCCTTCTGATACTGAAATGGCAATGGAAATCGGCAATGGTGAGCAGTGGTTTGGCACCTTGTTTATGGTCTGGTTCACCCTTGGGTACACTGTTGAGCAGTTTGATGGTGTACGGGTCACTGGGCGAGGCAAAGATGCTGGTGCAGGGGCCGTGTTCGACGATGCGGCCCTGGTGCATGATATTGACGTAATCAGCGATTTTTCTGACCATGTGCAGGTCATGGGTAATGAGCAGCACGGCCATATTCAGCTCTTTCTGCAGCTCCTGCAGAAGGGTGAGGATCTGGGCCTGGATAGTCACGTCCAGAGCCGTGGTCGGCTCATCGGCGATGAGCAGTTTGGGCCGGCAGGCCAGGGCCATGGCGATCATTACCCGTTGTCGTTGGCCTCCTGAGAGCTGGTGGGCAAAGCTCAGCATCCGGTTTTCCGGGTCAGGGATGCCGGTCTTGTCCAGAAGCTGCACCGCCTTGACCCTGGCTTGTTTCGGGTCGAGATGCTGGTGCTGCATCAGCGGTTCGATGAGCTGGTGCCCGATGGGGTAAACAGGGTTGAGCGATGTCATTGGCTCCTGAAAGATCATGGCGATATCATTGCCCCTGATTTTCTGCAGCTGGGTCTCGCTTTTGGTGAGCAGGTCTTGATCATTAAAAAGGATCTCTCCCTGGCAGCTGAAAGAGTCGCGGTCAAGCAATTGCAGGATGGAAAAGGCGGTTACGGATTTGCCCGAACCGGATTCACCCACCAGGGCCACGGTCTCCCCATGATGAATGGTCAATGACACATCATGGAGGACCGGCTGAAAACCGTCCTGGCCCTTAAAGCCGGCATTGAGAGCATGAATCTGCAGCAGTGGCGTCTTCATACCTTCCTCGGATCAAAGGTTTCCCGCAGCGCCTCGCCGATAAAAATCAGCAGAATCAGGGTGCCCACCAGAACAAAAAAGGTGCTGAGCGACAGCCACCAGGCATCGATATTGGCCTTGCCCTGGGCCAGCAGTTCCCCGAGACTGGGGGTGGGAGGGGGAACGCCGAGACCAAGGAAATCAAGACTGGTCAGGGCAAGAATCGCCCCTGACATGCGGAAGGGCAGAAAGGTGATAACCGGGGTCATACCGTTGGGCAGCAGGTGGCGGATCATGATAGTGACGTTGCCCACCCCCATGGCCCGGGCGGCTGTGACATAATCCAGGTTGCGGCTTTTGAGAAATTCCGCCCGTACGTAGTCGGACAGTCCCATCCAGCCGAACATGGAGAGCAGGATCAAGAGCAGCAGCAGACTCGGCTTGAAGATAGAGGAGAAGATGATCAGCAGATAGAGTTCGGGCATGGAACCCCAGATCTCAATGAAACGCTGGCAGAAAAGATCGGTTCTGCCGCCGAAATAGCCCTGTATGGCCCCGGCCGCTATGCCCAGCAGGGTGCCCACCGCGGTAAGCAGCAGACCGAAGACGACGGAAAGGCGGAAGCCGTAGATAAGACGGGCCAGCACATCACGACCCCGGTCATCGGTGCCCAGCAGGTTCTCCCTGGTTGGGGGAGAGGGAACCGGCACGTCCAGGTTGGGGTTGATTGAGGCGTAGCTGTAAGGATTAAGCGGGAAAAAGGCCTTGTTGCCGCCCGTGGTGATTTTTTCAAGAATATAGGGGTCCCGGTAATCGGCTTCGGTGGGAAAATCGCCGCCAAAGGTGGTTTCCGCATAGCTTTTAACCAGCGGAAAATAAAAGGAACCATTGTAGATGATGAGAAAGGGCCGGTCGTTGCTGATCACTTCGGCGCCAAGACTCATGACAAAAAGAATGGAAAAGATGACCAGGCTCCAGTAGCCGCGCCTGTTGCTCTTGAATTTCCGCCAGCGCCGCTGGAAGATGGTGTTTTTCTTGAGTGCTCGTGCAGACATATTTTTTTACTGCTCCACGCTTTCAAAGGTGATGCGCGGGTCAACCACCACATAGCTGAGGTCGGACAACAACCGGGAGATCAGACCGATAATGGTGAAAAAGTACAGGGTGCCCAGCACCACGGGATAATCGCGATTAAGGATCGATTGATAGGCCAGCAATCCCATGCCGTCCAGCGAAAAGATGGTCTCGATCAGCAGGCTGCCGGTGAAAAAGGCAGTGATAAAGGAACCGGGAAAGCCGGTGATGATGGGGATGATGGCATTCCTGAACACATGGCGGTAAAGCACCCGGTTTTCACTTAAGCCCTTGGCCCGGGCCGTGAGCACGTACTGTTTTCGAATCTCTTCCAGAAAGCTGTTTTTGGTGAGCAGGGTCATGACCGCAAGGCTGCCCACTGCGCTGGAGATAATGGGCAGCACCATGTGCCACAGGTAATCCAGGATCTTGTGCACCAGGCTCAGTTCGGACCAGTTGTCCGAAACAAGTCCACGCAGTGGGAAGATATTCCAGAAGCTGCCGCCGCCAAAGAGGACGATGAGCACAATGGCCAGCACAAAGCCGGGGATGGCGTAGCCCACCAGAATCATGGTGCTTGAAAATACATCGAAGCGGGAGCCGTCCCGCACCGCCTTTTTAATGCCCAAGGGAATGCAGACCCCATAAACGATGAGAAAAGACCAGAGCCCCAGGGACATGGAAACAGGCAGCTTGGAGATGACCAGATCGACCACGGACTGATGATGGTAGTAGGATTTGCCGAAGTCGAAGACCAGATAGTTGCCCATCATGGAAATAAAGCGCTCCACCGGCGGTTTGTCGAAGCCATACATGGCCCGGATCTCCTGGATGCGTTCCGGGTCAAGGCCCTTGTTGCCCTGGTAGATATTTGAGCCCCCGCCGCTGACTTCAGCTCCGCCCCGGGAGGAGCGCTGCATATCGGCAAGCATTCTCTCCACCGGGCCGCCTGGCACAAACTGGGTGACAGTGAATGTAATCAGCATGATCCCGAACAGGGTGGGGATCATGAGCAGTATGCGGCGCAGGATATAGGCAAACATAATGGAGAATTACTTGGACCACCAGGTCATCAGCAGTTGAAAGGGCGTGTAATAAAGGGGCAGACTTTCCGGGCGGGAGAATTTGTCCCAGAAAGCGATGCGGTAGGTGGCAAGATACCAGTTGGGAATGAGGTAATAGTTATACCAGAGCACCCGATCCAGCGCCTTGCAGGCTGCGGTCAGTTCCTCCTGGGTTCTGGCGTAGATGATGCGGTCCACCAGTTTATCAACCACCGGATTCTTGATGCCGATGATGTTGCGGGATCCTTTGCGGTCCGCCGCCGCCGATGTCCAGTAGTCGCGCTGCTCGTTGCCCGGTGACTGGGACTGGCCGAAGACCTCGACGGTCATGTCAAAGTCAAAGTCCTGCTGGCGCTGGGTATACAGGGCCTGGTCGATGGTGCGGTACGTGGCGTTAATCCCCAGTACCTGCAGATTCTTGACAAAATCCGCCATGACCCGTTCAAAGGAGGGGGAAGAAAGCAGGATTTCAAACGCAAAAGGCTTACCATCCTTATCGGTCAGTTTACCATTGTGCACCGTCCAGCCCGCCTCGGCGAGCAGTTTCATCGCCGCGCGGAGATTATTGCGCAGGTCTTGGGGGGAACCGGTCTTGACGGGGGTGATGGGGGTGGTAAAAACCTCGGGCGGCACCTGATCCTTGAAAGGTTGCAGCATTTCCAGCTCAAGGCCCTGGGGCAGGCCGGTTGCGGCCAGATCGGAATTGCTGAAATAGCTTTGCGTCTGGGTATATTGGTCAAAAAAGAGGGTCTTGTTGGTTCGGGCAAAGTCAAAGGCCATGCCCAGAGCCTGGCGGACGCGGATGTCCTGGAACAGCGGCCGGCGGAGATTGTAGACAAAGGCCTGCATGCCCTGGTCGTTTTTGTGGGGAAAGAGTTTCTTGATGATTTTGCCGCTGTCGAATTGGGACCCCTCCAGATCCCGTGCCCACTGCTTGGCGATATTGACATGCATGAAGTCAAACTCGCCTGCCTTGAAGGCCTCCACCGCCACGATCTGATCCTGGAAATATTTGAAGGTAATGGTATCGAAATTAAACATGCCCCGGCGGCAGGCGATATCATTGCCCCAGTAATTCGGATTTCTCTTGTAGGTGATGGATTTCCCCTGTTTGAAATCGCTGATGATATAGGGACCGCTGCCCACCGGCGGGGTCATGTCCGCTGCGTTAAATGGGTGTTTCTGATAAAATGCCTTGGAAAACACAGGGAGCTGCCCGGCTATCATGTGGATTTCACGATTGGGCCGGGCGAAATAAAAACGTATTTTACCGGGATTGATAATTTCGGCCCGGCTGATGTCCTGGTAATAGGAGGAGAAAAAAGGATGAGCATCCTTGCTTTGCAGGGTTTCCAGGGAAAACTTGACGTCTTCGGCGGTGACCGGAGAGCCATCGGAAAAACGCGCTTTGTCATTCAAGGTAAAGGTGACGGACATCCGGTCCGGGGCAAGGTCGATATCCTTGGCGAGTAAAGCGTACTCGGCAAAAGGTTCATCCAGGCTGGGTGAGGCAAGGGTTTCAAAGACAAGTTCGGCAATACCTTCGGGCGGGTTGCCTTTCAGGGTGAAGGGGTTCATCTTGTCAAAGCTGCCCAGGGCATGCAGGGTAACATCTCCGACCTTGACGGCTTTGTCGGAAGTGTAGGCAAAGCGGTCAAACCCTGCAGGGTATTTCAACTTGCCGTCAATACTTTCCCCGTGGGCTGCCAGGGCCTTGTCGGGAATATACAGGCATGACCAGCAGCTGAGGAGAAACAGGAAAGCCAGCAGAGAACGGGACCTGTTTTGCATTATGCAAAATATTTTATCGAGTTTCATGATTTTTTATTGAGCTGTAATTTTTTTACCAATGACAGGGAATAGGTCATGACATTGGCGAGCAGGGTGAGAATATCGACGTCATGGTCGTTGAAATTGCCATGTTGTTTGTTGATCACTTCGGCGACGCCGATGATTTCGCCATTGATATGCAGGGGAACGGCAAGGACATTGTGAATTTCTTCTCCGCCGGGAAAGGAATTTTCCCAGGCAACATCGCCAATGGCGGATTTGGTGACAAAGGCGGCCCGGGCATGGCGATAGACCCAGCCGGAAAGCCCTTTGTCTATGGGGATAGATCTGCCTTCGAGCTGCTCTTTGTGTGTGCCGAAGTGAATGGCGGTGACCAATTCGTTTTTCCGGCGGTGGGCCAGCATGAGTGAACCTGATTCGCTGCCGAGAAGCTTGACGGCCATTTCAATGATCTGGGCAAATACCCATGGATCATCATAGAGGTTTTGCGCCAGGAGCGATATCTGCAACAGGGCGAGAAGTTCATCGTAGGTCAGTTCTTTTGTGAGCTGTTGCGGCAGCAGTTGAGAAATCAGTCCAGTGCGCAGTGCGCGTGGATCGACGGCATTCATCTCCATGAGAATATCGCCCAGGCGGGCCTGTCCTGTACATCTTAATTGCAGCCAGTCAAGTAACTGTGCACCGATATCCTGTTGTTCTATGGATTGTTGCGTGTCAGAACTCTGGGCCGCTTTTCCCTGCTGCTGTCTGGTCAGGGCCTCATTGAGGACATCGGGGTCCACCAGACCAAGCCCCTGCAAAATATCACCAAGCATCTGCCATTGGACCCGCTTGCTTAAAAGCTGGCCCGAGAGATTGGCGGTGATGCTTTCAAAATAGGGATTTCTGCCATCGGCGAAAAAGGAGACAAGATAGTTGTCCATTCGCTTAAAGAGTTTCAATCTCGGCAGAATAAAATTCTCATAGAATTCCGGGGTGGTGTTGAGCATTTCCTGAAAGGAATCGTATACATGGACAGCCCGTTTCCGGAGATTTTTTCTGTCTTCCGCATCGTATGCCTCTAGAAATTCATCATGGAGGTCATGAAGGCGTCTGATATAGTTGATGTCAGCCATCTGGGCAATGAGATCCGCCGAGGCAACCATTTGTGCCATGACCAGGTGCTCATCGTTTTCGAAGACGGTCATATCCGGCTGTTCGCCGAATTCAGTGGCCCCAATCATCCGGCAGATAAAAGTGATGTCTTTTTTACTCCATTTTTTTCTGCTAAGATAATTGCAGGCGAGATCCCGGCTGCGGCCCACATGTGAAAAGGTATACTTTCCGCCTTTGCCCTGGCGATCATTTTTGTCTTTCAGGTAGCCTGAGTCATGCAGCAGCGATGCGGCGATACCGGCGAGAAATATGGGTCTGGCAATGGCCCGGTCGGAATTGGCTTTGTTCCATCCGCCTGTCATGCGGGCCGTGGCAAGGGCAACTTCCAGGCAGTGTAGCAGATTATGATAACCCACCTGGCAGGCCTCAAATTGCGGCCACTCGCCGGCATACAGGGCTGTCACGTCGGTGAAAAGCTGTTTCAGTTTTGGGTCAACCCGGCCGTATTCCGTTTGGCAAATGGAGTAAATCTGCTCAATCATGGTCTGAGGGGATGAATCTGATTGTTCAGGCGGCAGATTTGCGGGTAAGGGTTGCTGCTTGTTTTTCGACATGGGGAAATTTGGCTTAAAATAAGCTGATAAAAGAGTATTAAATGACAATATATTGATTTTTATAGCATATTATTGGCAGGATACAAACTATAAAAAAAATTGATTAACTTGACAGTATCTATTAATGTTGCAGTTCTGCATATTCCGGTCTGCGGGACTGGGATTTTTTTACTGTTTATTGGGAGGATACCAAACAATGGGTAAAACCATCACTGAGAAAATTTTTGCGGCCCACAAAAGGGACGTTCCCTCGGATAATAATGTCGTGCTTGATATAGATGTGGTCATGTGCCATGAGATCACCACCCCTATCGCGGTCAATGATTTGAAGGCGAGGGGAATGGACAGGGTTTTTGACCCGAAGAAGATTAAAGTGGTGATTGACCACGTTACACCGTCCAAGGATTCAAAAACCGCCACCCAGGCAAAAATCCTGCGTGACTGGGCCAGACGGAACAATATTACGGATTTTTTTGATATCGGCGCAAACGGGGTCTGCCATGCCCTGTTCCCGGAAAAAGGATTCATCCGTCCCGGCTGCACGGTAATCATGGGCGACTCGCACACCTGCACCCACGGAGCCTTCGGCGCCTTTGCCGCGGGCGTCGGCACCACGGACCTGGAGGTGGGTATTCTCAAGGGGGTCTGTTCCTTCCGTCTGCCGGAAACGATGAAGATCACTATCACCGGCAAGCTTGCCAAAGGAGTGTACGCCAAGGATGTCATCCTCAGGATCATCAAGGAGCTGACCGTAAACGGGGCCACCGACAAGGTGATGGAGTTCTGCGGTCCGGTGGTGGACGGTATGAGCATGGAGGGCCGCATGACCCTGTGTAATATGGCCATCGAGGCCGGCGCTACCTGCGGGGTGTGCCTGCCTGACCGGGTTACCGCTGAGTACCTCTGGCCCTTTATTCAGGATGAGTATGCGGATATCGATGCCGCGGTGGAGGCTTTCCGCAAATGGCATTCCGATGCCGACGCCAGATATGTGGCGGAAAAGACCTTTGACGTTTCAGCGCTTGTGCCCCAGGTGACTTACGGCTTCAAGCCCGATGAGGTCAAGGACATCACCGGCATGGTGGGGACAAAAGTCGACCAGGTTTACATGGGTTCCTGCACCAACGGCCGTATTGAAGATCTGCGGGCCGGTGCGGAAATCCTTAAGGGCCGGAAAATCGCCGATAATGTGCGTGCCATTCTTTCTCCGGCCACCCCCAAGGTTTACAACCAGGCCATGGAAGAAGGGCTTATTAAAATTTACATGGATGCTGGTTTCTGTGTGACCAATCCCACCTGCGGCGCCTGTCTGGGCATGAGTAACGGTGTGTTGGCCCCCGGCGAGGTCTGTGCCTCAACGACAAACCGTAATTTTAACGGACGCATGGGCAAAGGCGGCATGGTTCACCTGATGAGCCCGGTGAGTGCAGCGGCGGCGGCGGTAAAAGGTTATATCGTTGATCCCCGGGAAATGATGTGATTGGGGATTTGGGATTTGGGATTTGGGATTTCGGAACGCGGATTGGGGATTGTAGCGTTCCGAAATCGAAATAAATCGGTAGAACGGGCTAAACATGAATTTTGGGCTGGTGGAAACTGTATGGTAAATTGCGGATTACTCTTTTCAATCCCCAATCCGCTATCCCCAATCCGCAATCAGATAATGAGGTTTTTATGAAGACATTCGGTGGTCCGGTACTTTTTCTGGACAGAAACGATATCAATACAGATGAGATTATTCCGGCGAAATATCTGACCGAAAATGCCAAGGAGGACTTAAAGCCCTTTATCCTGGAAGACCTGAAACTGCCGGGATTTGATCCGGCGGCAGATGCGAAAGGTGCGAAAGTCATCGTCACCCGTTCCAATTTCGGCTGCGGTTCCTCCAGGGAACACGCTGTGTGGGTTTTTGAGGTGAATGACATCAATGTGGTTATTGCCGAAAGTTTTGCCAGAATTTTCCGGCAGAATATGTTCAACTGCGGTATGCTGGCCATTGAGTTGCCGAAAAAAGATATTGATGCGCTTTTTGCTCTTGGGTCAGGGGTAACCATCTCGGTTGACATGGATAAGGAAACCCTCATTGCCCGCGGCAGCAGAGAATTCACCTGTAAATTTGCCCTGAATTCTTTTGATAAGGATCTGGTGCTGGCAGGCGGCTGGCTGGCCTATGCCGATAAAAAATATTAGGGGCATTGCATAAATACAATCACAACGGTTTCGTCATCCCCCCTTTGCCGGTCATGGTATTGCGATGCTGCTTTTTTTTACATTAATAAGGCTTGACCGCTTTTATGGAATTTGTTAGGGTATTTTTTAGTTTGGACAGTTGCCGTGTCAACCAGAAATTCCATATTTGTCAGGCACTTGCGAGTTTCTCTATGCATGCAAATGACTCTGGTGTAACATTTTCTTGCATCCATATGAGTTTTTACGTGTTGATTTGTTTTTTTGAGAAACACTGCTGGCCATAACCAGAAATTGAGGAGAAAATGCCATGTGGGGGAAAAAAGCTTTCTGGATTTCGTTAGTCGGGTTGTTATTCCTTGTTGTTTTGCATGAACCGGCTTTCTGCGCCACCTATTATGTGCCTGATGATTATCCGACCATCCAGGCGGCGGTGGATGCAACCTGGGGTGGTGAGACCATCATTGTCAGGGCCGGGACCTATACGGGAGAGGGAAACAAAAACATAACAATAAATAAAATCATAACGATCAAATCGGAAGAAGGCCCGGAAAATACCATCATAGACTGTGAGGGGGTTGGAAGGGGGGTTTCCTTTACGAATGTAAGTAATTTAACCGTGCTGGACGGGTTTAAAATTATCAACGGCTCGGTTGCTGGTACTGAACCTTATGGTGGCGGCATATATTGTTCTTCCGCTTCTCCGCAGATCAGCAACTGCATCATAAATGATAACAGTGCCGGTGGTACTGGGGGGGGAATTTATTCTACCGGGGGAACCCCTTCCTTTACCAACTGCATCATAAATGATAACAGTGCCGGTGGTACTGGGGGGGGAGTTTATACCTCTAGTGGCGGTACCTTCAGCAACTGCATCATAAATGATAACACTGCCGGTAATACTGGGGGGGGAATTTATTCTACCGGAACTCTCTCTTTCACCAACTGTACCATAATCAGTAACAGTACCGGTAATAATGGAGGAGGAATTTGTTCATACGGGGGGGCCTTCACCAACTGTGCCATAACTGGTAACAGTGCCACTGGTAATGGAGGAGGAATTTATATTGGAGGGGGTGCGCATTCCTTCACCAATTGTACCTTTGCCTGGAATAACGCGAAGTCAGGTGGCGGACTTTATAGTAGATCTAGTAGTTACACTTATATTCGCAACAGTATTTTTTACTTTGATTCCGCCTTACAGGAAATATACAGCGCTGCGGGGACTATTACGATAACCTATTCCGATATCATGGGCGGCTATACAGGAGAAGGCAATATCGATGAAAATCCCGAATTTGTTGCCGGCGGCGATTTTCATCTCTCTGCATTATCTCCCTGCATAGATACGGCATCGCCGGATAATGCCCCGGATAGTGATCTTGATGATGAATTGCGGCCGGCAGGGGAGGGTTACGACATGGGTGCGGATGAATTTGACGGGATTCCGGCACCGCCGCCTCTTACGCCCAGCAGGGCTGATCTGAACAATGACGGGGTGGTAGACGGTCTTGATGTCGCTCTCTTTGCGGCGGAGTTCGGCAGGGCTCAATGATGTAGCGTATGGAAAAATTAGCATGGGAAAAAACATACCGCCAGCGGCACAAAGAAATTCACCTGCAAATTTACCCTGAATTCTTGTGATAAGGATCTGGTGCTGGCCGGCGGTTGGTTGGCCTATGCTGATAAAAAATATTAATTCGTTCCCGACGAACAGTTGTATTTGATGGGATGTTTATTTTTTTGTCAGGTTTTCTCTGGATTTGCTTGACAAGCTATCAGTATTGTATTTATTTATTTAAGTAATTATTAAAAGGGATCTGAGTATATTTTTTGATGGCAAACAATTCTCCGCCAAGTTATTATGGATTTGTTTCCAATTTTACGGAATAATATCCATTAATTCCAGGAAAATGGATATTATTTTCGGGTTTTTTTTATAATTTGTAACTGTTTGATCTTGGCGCAGCATTGCTTACCCTTTGAAATAAAAGATTTTTTTTAGTTTTATTTTCAAGTTTTATATGATGGCACCTGATTTGCTTGATTTAAACTAATGAATTCTAGCAGTCTTAAAGTGTCATGTTTCTCCCCAATTACTGGATTACAGGTTGGGGATCAATGAATGGAGGGGCTGAAGTGAAGAAAAAAACACTATGCAGTATTGCGGGAATTATTTCTTCAGCTGTTATAGCTGCTTCGAGTATCACGGCATTGGCGGCTGATGTGGATGTGTATGCCGAGGGGGCTTATACAGATACGGATCTGGTTGTCTATATCTATGCGGATATCAATACGGCCGATCCCCTGGTCAGCGCCGGGGTGAAGCTGAGCTATGACAGCAGCAAGTTGACTTTCGCTTCGGCGATAAAAAACGATACTGACTGGTATTTCGGTACAAGCGCGCTAAAACATCCTTATCAGGATCCCCAAGATACCGGCAGTTCCGTTGTTTTTCTCTGTGGCAAAATTGACGAGATTACTCCCACTGAAGGAGTGACAGGCACACGCAAACTCATCGGCAAGGCAACATTTAACAGGACAGAAAGTGCTGCCCCGGGGACTTCACCTGAAACGTACTTTGGTTCCGCACTCGAGCTTGGCGTCACAAGGACCGATGGCGGTGAATTTGCCAACTTTGTCACCACAGGTGAGGCGGTGCTGGATAATACAGCATCTCTGGATATGAGTAATGTTATTATTCGTGAGCGTGGTGACGCGAATGCAGACGGGACGATAAGTGTTCAAGATATATTGCGGGCTAAATCATTGATTGGAACAACTGATTTTCCTGTATATTCTGATTGCAATGATTCTGGCGATATTAGTGTTCAGGATATATTGTGCATTAAATCAAAAATATAATGAAGAGGGCGAAAAAATGAAAAATTTGAAAAAAATAATGATGTTGGGTTTTTTGCTTTCAATTGCGTCGAATGCAGAAGCTGCTATTTATTATATTGATATTGATGCGACTGGAATCCTTCTTGATAGTGTGTACGGATTGCAGATTGATTACAATCTCTCTGGAGGAGGATCTTTATCTACTTCCGATCTGAATATTTATTATACAACTAAAATAGGACCTGCTGGTTTGGAGACTGTTACTGATGCGGCTGTGCCGGGTACAGATATGAGTTATTTTGGTATGGAGCCAAATACTGATTGGGATATTAGTGACATTGGCAATACGATCCTTGCTTATACATTGGGTGATGACCCTCTGGTATCGGGCCACATTTTATCATTTGAAACAGCCGACGATTTTATTACTACTTATTGGGAACTTTCCGATGCAACGGGGAATAAAGATACATTTGTTTTTGGCAAAAATGTTTTTGTGAATTTTAATGAAGCTACCTCTACATTTACAGTTAATGCTGTACCAATCCCTGGTGCCTTATGGCTCCTCGGTTCAGGTTTAGCCGGCTTGGTTGCCTTAAGGCGGAAAAACAGATAATATTTCTTTTTTCAGCATTTTATAAATAAAATTCCCGGCAGACGGTAGCTTCGTTTGCCGGGAATTTTTTTTGGCAAAATAAATGGAAGAATATTATGCGGTTAGTCTCTCTCTCTCAATTCCTTACTCTTAAAAAAAATATTTTGAATGGCATTAATCATACAAATTGAAAAACTGGTGATCGGCGGCAACGGATTAAGCAGGCTTGCTGATGGTAAAGTGGTTCTTGTGCCTTATGTTCTTCCTGGAGAAGAAGTAGAAATACGGCCTATCATAAAAAAAAAGAATTATGTTGAGGCACGGGCTGTAAAAATTCTGCAACCATCAGCCGATCGTGTAGATCCTCCCTGCCCATACTTTTCCCAATGTGGTGGTTGTGACTTCCTGCATGTCCGTTTTGCAAAACAGGCTGATCTGAAGAATCAGATTTTGCATGAGCAGCTTGAACGATCAGGCTTAAAACAAGACAGCAGATCATTTCTTCTTCCTCCCTTGCCTGCACCAAAGGGTTTTCACTACCGACAGCGTATCAGGTTGCATGTGGGAAAGGATGGAGAACTCGGTTTTCACCGCTGTCAATCCCATGAGGTGATACCCATCAGCGCCTGTCTGCTGGCCAGGCAACAGCTGAACGACGTTCTGGGTTATCTGATCAACAAGTCGCCCTTTGCCATGCTTGCTGGGTTGGCGACCTCGGTTGAACTGTTACTGAGTCCTGCCGAAGAACTCGTTGTTATCCTCATGCATCTTTCCAGAAAACAGAGACCGGCCGAACGAAAGCTTCTTGAGGAGCTCGCCGGAGGTCACTGCAGCATAAAAAATGTGATTGTTACGGCAACAGGCTCAGGCGTTGCTGATGTTCTCCCCGGAAACAAAACAGGTAATGAGCAACCCCTGCTTTCTTTCTCCCATTCCTTGCCTAATGGAGAAAGCCTCAGGATGACCATCGAGCCGGGAGGATTCTGTCAGGTTAATTCGGACCAGAATGAGAAGCTCATAGCCCTGGTGATGGAATGGGCAAAGCTTGAAATCGGGTGCAAGGTTCTTGATCTCTTCAGCGGGATGGGGAATTTTTCTCTGCCTCTTGCCTGGCAGGCGCAATCAGTTGTCGGCATGGACCTGCAGCGCTCAGCCATCCGTAGCGCCAAACGCAATGCCGAGATAAACGGTATTGAAAACAGTACATTCAGCCAGAGTTCAGCCCTGGAAGGGGCAAAAAGCCTTGCAGCAGGCGGGGAGAAATTCGATATTGCCCTGCTTGACCCACCACGGCAGGGATGTGCGGAAGTCATCCCTTATCTGCCTAAACTCGGGATCGGGCAGGTCATCTATATCTCCTGCGACCCGGCAACCTTATGTCGGGATCTCGTTCTGCTGGAAAGGGAAGGGTATGTGGTGGAAAAGATGAAAATGGTAGATATGTTTCCCCAGACCCATCATCTTGAAACCATAGTTTCGCTTCGGCATCCCCTTTAAATTTGCATAGACTGTTGCAGAAAGAGGAGGGCGCAACGGGCCAGGTATTCGGCGCCGATGGGCAGAACCCGTTCATCAAAATCAAAGATGGGACTGTGGGCATTGGCATGGGGGAGGTCATCGCGTCTGGCGCCAAATCGTACAAAGCAGCCAGGGACCCGTTTGAGGTAAAATGAAAAATCCTCGCCGCCGAGACTCGGGTATGGCTGATTTTTCACCCCATGCTCTCCCACCGTCTGCCAGGCGGCCTCTCTCGCCACCTCGGTGATAAGCGTGTCATTGATGACAGGCGGGTAGCCTGCAGTCAAGGTTAATTCCGTTTCCGTCTTGTACAGATCCTGAACAGCCAGAACCATTCTCCTCAGGCTCTCGAAAATTTTCTCCCGTGCCTCGGCATGGGTTGTGCGGATAGTGCCTTCCAGCACAACCTGGTCGGCAATGACATTGGTGGCGGTGCCACCATTGATTTTGCCTATCGTGATAACCGCCGGAAAAACAGGGTTTGTTTCCCTCGAAACCAGGGTCTGGAGGCTGGCCACCAGAAAAGAGGCGGCAACAATGCAGTCAACGCTTTCATGGGGTTTGGCCGCATGCCCTCCAGGGCCTCTGATGATGATTTGGAATTCATCGGTAAAGGCGCAGATGATTCCGGGCTGCACGGAAATTTCGCCAACCCCGTAATGACGTTCAATATGGCCGCCAAAAATGGCGTCTACCCCCTCCAGCGCTCCCGCTGCGATCATTTTTTCCGCTCCTCCTTCATCCTCTTCGGCAGGCTGAAAGAGCAAAACGATCTGCCCCGGCAGTTGGGGCTGATTTTTTAGGAGTGCAGCGGCACCCAGGAGCATGGCCATATGGCCGTCATGGCCGCATGCATGCATGATTCCCGCATTTTTAGAGGAGAACGGGAGTCCTGTTTTTTCCGTTATTGGCAGGGCGTCCATGTCAGCGCGTAGCGCGACTGACTTTGCGCCGCTTTTCTTTTCCCCGATAAAGGCCACGATGCCTGTGCTGGCTACTCGTTTTTTATAAGATATGCTGAGTTCTTCAAGTTTTCCGGAAACATACTCCGCGGTACGGTATTCCTGCAGGGCAAGTTCCGGATATTGATGAATCGACCTGCGGATATCAGTCATCCAGGAAATCAGTTGAGAGTCAGGGGTGAGAGAGTTTTTCATTGCAGGGCTGCCTCATAAGCTTCTCTGGTTTCTGGGTTAAAACAGACGAAGATAATTCTACTTTGTCACATTACCCATCACTCTGCCGTTTGTATGCAGAGTCAATGGATGCTTGCCTTTGCCGGTGTCTGACACTCATCTGCCGGAAGACTTCTTCGTGAGTTATATCCCTCCGTGGAAGAAAGTGAGCAAG
>JAHILF010000175.1 GCA_018897105.1 Pseudomonadota bacterium | reverse complement strand
GCATATAAGCGCCTAAGCCTTTCATCCAAGGCCCATTCGAGATTTTGATAACGTTCCCTGATTGCCGATTCAATATCCATGCTGCCATATTAACACATTTATCAAAAAAATGGCCATGTTATTATTTTACAGCTCCTTAGGACAATAAAAGGAAATAAAGGAGATTAATTTTGAATTTAATTCTTAAGATTTTTACTATATTTTTTTTAGTTTTTTCATATAGCAACATATCATATGCCACCCCAATAACGCTGCACCTTAAAGCCTATGTAGATTCTATAGATGATTATTTTGGAAATGCGCAGGAGAGGATCAGCGTCGGCGATACAATTGAGTTTAAAACTTTTTGGGACTCAGAACAAGTAGATACAGGCGGTTTGTATTATAATGATGAAAGAGTAATAACTACGGATCTTGAGATGCTGGATAATGCAGCAGGTCCGATGTATGTGGAAGAATATTCCATAACCACTGATGGACAGATACAGAGCATTCTTTATACCGATGGTGTATGTGATATATTTTTCTATGCCGACATCGCCGATAGCACGTTTACACTGGTGGTTGATCCTACCACAGGATATTATTTTAGTGCTAATGGTCAGTTAACCACAGTCCCCGAACCAGCTACTATGCTCCTTTTTGGAACTGGTTTAGCGGGGTTTGTTGGCTCCAGATTCAAAAAAAAGAAAACATAAAGCTGTTGACCGAAGATTACTTGACAGAGAGGATGAACTGCTGACCAACGATCATCCAACCAAGATTTTCAGCTTTTTCCGCCTCTTTTCGTAAACGCCAGTAAGTTTTCCAGTGCATATTCATTGGCTTCCAGGGAAAAGGATAATCTCTACCCGATTTACCGCCTAATCGTTCCTTTATCATGTCGGCTTTTCTCATGAGCCGATAATGTCTTGCTTCCTTCTGGCTGCCATAAGCAAGTGATGGATGTGTTGGAAAAACGTTACAAAGCCGCTGGATGAACAGGCAAACAGGAAGATCTTTTTCTGACGCAATTACACAGGAATTACACAGACCAAAAAAACAAAGGAAAAGGTAACCGATCACAGGGTATGAATTTTTCACGGGCGACATGAATTCCGGTATGTTATGGTGCGCTCCACAGACTGGAGCACACTTTCATGGAACAAGCATATCATATCCGTGGCCGGGATATCACTCCTGGCGATCTCGACACTATCCGTGGTCTCGTGGCCCAACACTGGGACAAGGGGCGCACGGTCATTTCCCGCCTTCTCTGCGAACACTGGAATTGGCTGCAAGCAAACGGCGCACTCAAAGACCGCGCCTGCAGGGTTCTGCTGCTTTCCCTGGAGCAAAAAGGCGCCATTGAACTTCCACCCAGCCAATCCCCCATTATCAGGACCGGCAGAAAAACCCGCCGACGTACATTCACCTACGACACGACCCCTCTCGACGGCTGCGTCTCACGGACGGAAGAACTCCGCTTTTCCATGGTCCGCCGCACTGCCGAGGAAGGTTTTTGGAATTACCTGATTGACACCTACCACTATTTGGGCAACCCCAAAATCGTCGGTTCCTACCTCAAATATCTCGTCTATCTCGACGGTCGCCCGGTGGCCGCCCTGGGTTGGGGGTCCGCCGCCTGGCGGGTCGCTGCCCGGGACAGCTTCATCGGCTGGGACAACGAGCACAGGCTTGCCAATCTTCACAAGGTGGCCGGCAACGTCCGCTTCCTCATCTTGCCCTGGGTCAGGGTCAAATGTCTGGCATCCCGGATACTTGCGGCCAATGTCCGCAGGCTTCCGCACGACTGGCAGGCATTCTACAACCAACGTCTCGTGCTGCTGGAGACCTTCGTCGACACCACGAGATTCGCCGGCACCTGTTACAAGGCGGCCAACTGGCACCCTGCCGGCTTAACCCGCGGCCGGGGCAAGTACGGTCCCAACACCCCTGGACAGCCGATCAAGGCCGTCTTCCTCTATCCTCTCGACCGCAACTTCCGTGAACTGCTCCACCGTTGACAAAACGCTCCTGCCCAAGGGGGTGGAGATCGCCAACAACGACTGGCAACGAGTTCCACAGTCGGTTATCTCGCTCATCCTGCTTCTGCTCAAAACCATCGAGGAGTTACGGCCCGTCTCAAACTCGACTCCGCCACATCCAACCGGCCGCCCTCCACGGATAAACCCTTTGCCAAAAAGAACCGGGGAGCAAAACCCGAAACGTCCGGCAAAGGCAAACCAGGAGCCCGCAAGGGGCACAAGGGCTATCGCCAGGCCTTGCTTGAGCCCACCGACATCAAGCCTGTCCACCCCGGTCTCTGTGCATGCGGAGGCGTCGAATTCCGCGACCTTGAGCCCTATTATACCCATCAGTATATCGAACTGCCCAACATCGTCCTGCCGGTGCGGCACTTCATCCTCTTCAAGGGCCGATGCGCCACCTGTGGAAAAATCGGCAAGGGCTATGTCCCCCATGAACACCGCTACGGCTTCGGGCCACGCTTCACCGCGCTGGTCGCCGAAGTTGCCGGTATTGCGGGAAATAGCCGCGACACCATCCGTGGCTTCTGCTCCTCCGTGCTGGGTGTCCGCATCAGCCTCGGCACCATCCAGAAGCTCATCGACCGCTCGACCGCCGCCACCCTCCCCCACTACGAAGCCATCAGGGACAAGGCCCGCTGTGCTCCCGTCAACCACCTCGATGAAACTTCCTGGAAGAACGGTGG
>JAHILF010000042.1 GCA_018897105.1 Pseudomonadota bacterium | reverse complement strand
GGTCAGATTTGGTTGCGCCGATTAAGCAAAACCGCAGGCGTAGCAGTGCTCCGGCGAGGATTTTGCGATTGAGGCACGGCCAAAGATGGCCTGAAGACGGGATGCGTTATGGTATTTTGGCATTTTCCGAGTCCCTAAGATCTTATCCACATAATAATAAAGGGGAACAGGCAGGCTGCACGCCGCCGTTCCCCTTTATTTGCAAAACGTTTCCCCCCATCAGGGGAATATGCACATCAAGCTTTTTTCAGAACATTACCCATATCTTTTACCTTATCAACCTCTTCCTTGAGAGCGGTCACCTCTTTTACTCCAGGGACACTTTCTTCGGCCTCCTTCAGGCCTCTTTTAAAGGAAGAGATCCCCTTGCCGAGTCCGGCACCGATCTCGGGCAGTTTCTTGCCGCCGAAAACGAGAAAGGCTATACCCAGAATCACAATAAGTTCCGACGTTCCCAGTCCAAACATTGTTAACCTCCTTACTAACTATTATGTAAATCACCTCTACAGGGGAGAGTATTCCCCCAAAGAGGTGATTCAAACCCGAATCAACTATCCTTATCCTTGTCGGCCTCGTCTAGCTTTTTCTTGTCCTCTTCTTCCTTGGTGGCATTCTTGAAGTTTTTAATGCCTTTGCCGATGCCTGAGCCAATTTCCGGCAGCTTGCCTGCCCCGAAAATGATTACTATGATAACCAGAATAACGAGCAATTCCGGCATGCCGAGTCCAAACATAACGAACCTCTCCTGTTAATTGCAAGTACAAATTACCATAAACTTACTACATAACCCAAAGAATCACAGACCGCAAAGAAAAAAAATCAGCCCTTCCCGGTCAGTATGCGTGTCATTTCATTGACCTTGGCGATGATCTGTCTCTCATCAAGATCCGTCAAATGCCTGTCACGCATGACGATCTTCCCGTTGATCAGTGAATGGACAACATCACTGCCCTTTGCCGCATAAACCAGATGGGAGGCAATATTGTACATGGGGGTAAGATGGGGTTTGTCAAGATCAAGCATAATCATATCCGCCTTCTTGCCTGGCTCCAGGCTGCCGATATCCTGCTGGGCGCCAAGCACCCCGGCCCCGCCCATGGTGGCCATATGCAGGGTTTCCCGGGCCGACATCACCGTGGGGTCAAGCCGATGCACCTTGTGCAGTTTGGCCGCCATATCCATTTCGGCAAACAAATCAACATTGTTGTTACTGGCGCTGCCGTCCGTGCCGAGTCCCACCGTCACGCCGGCAGCCAGCAACTCTGGTACCGGGGCGACACCGGAAGCAAGTTTCATATTGCTTTCCGGACAATGGGCCACCTTCACCTGCCGTTTGCTGAGCAGGGCGATTTCCTCGGCTGAAAGGATGACACAATGATCGGCAATGACCCGTTCATCAAGCAGCCCCAGCGCCTCAAGATGGTTTACCGGGGTTTTGCCGTAGCGCTGCCGCACCGTTGCCACCTCGTCAGCATTCTCCGAGAGATGAATGACGTAGGGGCAGTCATGGGCCGTCGCCTTTTCCTTCAGGGCCACCAATAGGTCAGGGGCGCATGTATAAACCGAATGCGGATCCATGGTGATGTTGACCAGGGGATGGTCCTGGTAGCGCTGCGCCATTTCCTCCACATAGGCAAAGCCTGCGGCAAGTTCACCGTAATTGGGTGAGGGAAAATCATAGAGCACCTCGCCGATCCAGGCCCGCATGCCGCTCCTGTCCGCGGCCCGGGCCACATCATCGGCAAAAAGATACATGTCGCAGAAACTGGTGGTCCCTGATTTGATCATCTCCACCATGGAAAGCAGCGAGGCGTGATAAACCATCTCGCCGGTGAGTCTCCCCTCCACCGGGAAGATATGCTCCTGCAGCCAGGTCATGAGCGGCAGGTCATCGGCCAGTCCCCGCATGCAGGACATGGCGGCATGGGTGTGCACATTGACCAGCCCCGGCATGATCAGGGCCTTGGGCAGGCTAAGGGTTTCCGCCGCCTGATAGTGTCGCTGCAGTTCCCTGGCCGAGCCCACGGCAGCAATGGTCGCACCGCAAACCGCCACCGCTCCGTTATCGATAATGTTATTATTGCTGTCCATGGTCACCACGGTACCAAGGAGCAGCACGTCACATCTGTTATTGTTTTCCTGAATCATCACGCTATTATCCGCTGTAAAACTTTATCATCCGCCTGGGGGCCGCCGGTCCACGTAACCGCGGGTATCGCCCCTGGTCACGCCGGCGTAACGTCATCTGTCAATTATCTTAAACCGGAAATCAGGCTGCGGAATACCCCGTCAAAGACCCCTCAATACAGCCATCACCAGTTGCACGAAATCCCCTTCCGCCTTGCCGGCCTGTTCCAGAATTTCTTCAATGCGTATGGGCTGGAAATTATCCGGATCGTTGACGTTGGCTACCATGGAGATACCGAGCACCTGCAAACCCGCATGGCTCGCCACAATCACCTCCGGCACAGTGGACATACCCACCGCATCGGCGCCGCACATGCGGAGAAACCTTGTTTCGGCTGGTGTCTCAAGGCTCGGACCGGGGATGGCCACATAGGTGCCGGTCACCACATTGGCGATGTTATGTTTTCTGGCGCAATCAATGGTCAGATCGATCAGATCCCGATCATAAACCTGCGAGCAGTCCGGGAACCTCGGCCCCCAGGCATCCACATTCGGGCCCCGCAAGGGGTTATCCGGAATAAAATTAAGATGATCGCTGATGATCATCAGCGTGCCCGGCGCATAGGCGGGATTGAGGCCGCCCGAGGCATTGGAAACCAATAACAGCCTGGCACCCAGCAGGGAAAGCACCCTGACCGGAAAAGTCAACTCCCGGGTGGAGTAACCTTCATAATAATGAAAACGGCCCTGCAGCGCGGCTACCCGCTTGTTGCCCAGAATACCGAAAATCATATTGCCGGCATGACTGGTAACCGTAGACCTGGGAAAATGAGGAATCATTTCATAGGGCAGACAAAGGGCATTTTCTATTTTTTCCGCAATGCCACCCAGACCGGTGCCGAGCACCAGGATAATCTCGGGTTTTTCACCGCACCGGTCCTGTAGAAATAAGACCGTCTCCTCCGCCTTCTCTTTGAAATCATCCGCAGCTTGCTTCACTTAGTTACCGCACAATCTTGCTGAATTTCGACCCCTCAATGGTCAGATTATACATTAGGCCCTTATTGCTGAAGACAAAGCCGACAATGGGATCTTTGATATCTATGGTATTGATGTCTTCACCCACGCCCCATTTCACCAACGCCACAGATCCGTCAACCCCCGCCTTCCAGCCATCGCTCCTGCGAAAGCCCTCCAGGGCCTCCTTGGTTAAAAAGACCACCACAACGGATTTGGACTGCGCCCCCAATTGAAAGCCGATGGAGGCGGCGGCAGTATTATAATACTCCACCGTCTTGCCGCCGATGCGCAGAGCCCCTTCCCCATACTCACCGCCAACGCCGATCCCCGCCTTGATGACACTTGGGAAAACCAGCACTCCAGCTGCCTTTTGCAGGAATTCTTCACCGCCGGTTATCTCTTTCGTAAAGCTCTGCAGAGTGCCGTTCACCCCGATATTGATCTCCTCGGCTGATGCGGCAAACGCCACGCCGGGGCCACTAAAAATAACCGCTGGAAATAACAGGAAAAACAGCATGACGATGGCGAAAAACCTCTTTTGACCGGTTTTCATACTTCCTCTCCTTTTCAATTTACTTATTCATTAACCTGCACAGGCTGATGCCGGGGAACAGTAGGTCCATCCCCGCAAAGCGGCAGGGAAACGGTAAAGATCGTGCCCTCCTCAGGCTTGCTGACAAAGGAGATGCTTCCCCCATGTTTTTTTTCCACAATCTGTTTGCATGAAAGAAGCCCCAGGCCGTTTCCCGCAGCCTTGGTGGTAAAATGGGCATCAAATATCTTATCCGCCACTGTTTCAGCAATCCCCCGACCATGATCTTTCACCTCAATAAAAATACGATCGCCAGAGACAGAGGCGCTCAGCTCGATTTGCGCGCAGGGACTGCTTGCCTGGGCGGCATTGATAAGCAGGTTGAGCAGCAACAGCCGGATCTGCAGTTTGGAAAAATAGAATTCAGGCAAATCGGCCGCTAGTTTGACAATAATGCTCTTATCCTGCAGATCAGGATGGGTAACAAAATCAGATTCCCGCATCTCGTCGACCAACTCATGCAGGGAGTTACGCACAAAACCTTCAGGCACGACAAGATTTTTCATGTTGGCCAGGGCCTGCTCCACCAGGGCGGCGATATGATTGCGGGCCATCTTCATGTAGCGGACATATTTTTCCTGGCTTGACCCCTTTTCCACCGGGAAATTATCAAGAAAAAGGAAAAGGGAAAGAAGGTTTTTCATGTCATGCACCAGGATGTTGATCTGCTCAAACTCCCGGGCAATTACCTCGTTATCTTCCCTGAGACGGTGACTGAGAATCTTCATGATGGTCAGCAGCGCCTGGGGGTTGTTCACCAGGAATCCCTTGAAAAGCTGCGCCGGAACCCTGAGCAGCAGACTTTGTTCACTGGCTTTCACGGTGGCGGAACGGGTTTTCTCTTCGATAATGGCCATTTCCCCCACGTAATCAATTGGGACGATTTCAGACAGAATTCTTTTGTCCTTATAAACCACAAGTTTTCCCTGCAGCAGCACAAAAAAATCATCCCCATTCGTTCCCTCGCAGAGCAGAACTTCTCCAGGTTGACACTGAACCTCATCAATGCTGAATGCAAACGTTTGCAGATCAGCGACTGAAAACGAGGAAAAAAGGTCAACCTGCTGCAGAACCTTGATGCGATTCTCTCCTTTCATGATGACGCTCTTTCCTTATCCTTGCAGCAAATCAGACATCGTCTGCCTGTTCATTTTGCCGATTTGAGACGCGGCAAAGGTGCCGGCTTTTTCAAGGGACTTCATCCTGGCAAAATTAATGGATTCTTCGGCAAAATCCACGTCTGCTACCTGCGATTGCGCTGATGCAACATTCACCTGGGTGAGCGACAGATTATTGATGGTTGTGGTTAACTGGTTCTGGGTCGAACCGAGTTCGTTGCGCATGGAATTGATACCCGCCAAAGCCGAATCAGTTACTGAAACTGCCTGCTGGGCATCTTCCGGGTTCAGTACATTAATGTCGGCAAGTTTGCCATAGGCATTGCCGAGAACGGCGGGAGAAGCATTACCGATATTCATCTCCACCGTCTCGCCGCTGGAACCGCCCACCTGAATCGATCTGCTGCTGAACTCACCGGAAAGAAGTTTCTGCCCATTGTAGGAAGCATTGCCGGAAATGTCACGGAGCTCGGCCAAAGCCTTGTTAATATCAGACTGCAGGGACTGTCTGGTCTGGGAGGTCTGGGAATCATTAGCTGCCTGGAGAGATTTTTCCCGGATGGACATAATGATTTCAGCGGATTTTCCCATAACGCCGTCCGCCACCTGGGCAATGCCTATGGCGTCGGTAGCGTTACGCATTGACTGGCCAAGTCCACGAGTCTGGCTTTCCAGAGAGTTAGCGATGCTCATCCCGGCGGCATCATCTGCGGCCTTTGTAATACTCTTCCCGGAAGACATCCTGTCCAAGGATTCAGCAAGGGTTTTCTGGCTGTTTCTCAAGTACAACAAAGCGTGGCTAAAGTTGACATCATTTAATCTGAAGGCCATCTTATCACCTCCACACAGAATTAAAAAAATAATAATGATGGCTATTATACTCTTGAGACTGCAGTGAAACAAGCAGAACCGAACCGGTTGATTAAAAGGGAGGAATGAGAATTTATCAGAGAACAGAGCGACTACTCCCCGGCGCATATATCAGCCGAAGTCAGCCAATGTTTTGTGCACGCAGAAACAGTGCTAACTGTTTAATTTTATGAATGGTCGGGACGAGAGGATTTGAACCTCCGACCCTAGCGTCCCGAACGCTATGCTCTACCAGGCTGAGCCACGTCCCGACCCGGACAGTCAGAATAAAGACGCGGAGAAATACGACAAAATTTCCCCGCGTCTTTTTGTATTGATTATGACGACATGCTGAATAAACAGAACCGGAATCGTGCCGGTTGCATATATCGAATGTGAATTGGCGCTGCCTACTTCATCAACAATTTATTTAACAGCTTCAGCAAGTTTACTTCCTGCTTTAAAGCGTGCAACCTTTCTTGAAGGAATCTTAATGGTAGCACCGGTCTGGGGGTTTCTACCCTGACGTGCAGCACGGGCGGAGACAGAAAAAGTGCCAAAACCAACCAATGTCACTTTGTCTCCTTTTGCCAGGGCATCAGTCACTGCATCAAGAAAAGCGGTTAATGACTTCTCCGCAGCGGCCTTGCTGATCCCCGCAGCAGTAGCCATGCTTTCAACCAATTCACTCTTATTCATAATCCTTCCTCCTCACGAATAACTTAATAGATGAATCTAACACGAACGTTAGTGCCGATTTAACCAAACACTATTAGATTGTCAAACAAAAAAAAACACTGTATTTCCCAAAAAAAATGCTCAATAGCGTTTCAAAATACTCGCTCGCTCAAAAAGTTCAAGAAAAACTTTGGTATAATTGAGTTTTGCGAAAAAATTTATCACTTCGTTCCGCAGCCCGCTTTCAAGCAGCTTCTCGCTATCTCCTTGACATAGCGAAATAAATACGGATTTCCCGTCAAGTCTGACGCGAGAGCCGAAAAAACCTCGATCCTCGAGAAAATTTTCCCCGTATGCCGCTTCCCGCAAGAGTTCCGGCGTAATGGCCACCCCGCATACAATGCGAGTAGCCAGACAGGATTCCGAAGGGAGATTCCAACAGGAAAGCTGAAATTCTCTACACAGGGAACGTATCTCACTTTTGGTCAAACCTGCCTCAACCAGCGGGGTCTGCACCCCAAGCTCCCTGACAGCCCGCAGACCGGGACGGTCCTGTCCGAGATCATCAATATTGGTCCCGTCAAAAAGTTTATACTCAGAAGAGAGCAGAGACGTCAAGTAACTATATATTTTCTTTTTGCAATGATAGCAGCGCAAATCGCTGTTTGCCGTAAATTCTGGCCAGAACAAGGGATCAAGATCAACAATCTGCAGCGCGCAGCCCAACTCTTGACAGGTCTGCCTGACTCTTTCCAGCACCCGAGGCTTCTGCAGCGGAGAACGCACATAAATGGCTATGGAATCAGCGGCATATGCCTCTGTGGCGGCCTTGAGCAGCAAGGTGCTGTCCACGCCGCCGGAAAATGCCACTGCCCCATGGCCTGCTTTTTTGAGCGCAGCCACGAGGCAATGGTATTTTTCCATTATTTGCAAGGGGAAAACCGATTTGTCCTCAGCAGGAACCATTCAGTTTATTTGTCAGGCAAAGTCTGTACCGGCTTTTCAATCAAGAAATCACCCTTTTCGATCCACCCTTTCAAGATAAGCGCAATCTCCCGCGCCCGAACAAAACTCGACAGCGGAGCGGTGGGGACATCCTTGCCGTTTACCTCAATATGCCCGCTTTTAAGCTGGGCGTAAGTTACCTCACCATAATTGCGCTTAACGCCATGGGAATAATCATAGGAGTAATCAACCACCGGGGTGACGAGATCGGCGTCGGAAACGCCAGTGTAGCGTGCCATATCCTCATTGAGAATGGGAATGGGAATGCCTATGCCCACGGCGAGGGTGGAACCATAGCCCTGCATGCTGATACCTTTCAGCCAGCGGTTGCTCATCTGCTTCATGTCGCCGAAGACCATGAGAGTGCCGGCCGGTCTGCTTGGCGTACCGTTTTCCAACCGGAGGGCGCCGGGGTTATGCTGGGTGCCGTGCCAGCCGACATAACCGATCCCGCCGCCCAGAAAGATACGGGTGCCGATGCCGATGGTCTTGTAATAGGGATCATTGAGCAGGGGGCTCAACTCGCCGGCACTGCAATAGTTGGCATTTTTGCCATCTGGCCGCAGCGTTCCCATGTAGGTATAGATCGTCTTATTGGACAGATTGACTGCACAGTTATAGTTCTGGTAGCAGTTCCGGGGATTAACCAGCAGGGCATAGGGCAGATCCTGCAGGGTGACATCCTTTTCAATGCCCTTGTTCGGATAACAATCCGTCCCGTAGGCCAGCGCCTTCAGATGAATCTTCTTGCCGGCCACCAGGTCCTCCAGCACATGGCCGCCGCCATAGCGAAATTCACCGGGAAAGACCTTGTTCAGAGGATCGTCTTCAGCCAGTTCAGCAGCTCCGATATAGACATCCACGGCGGCAAGACCGGCATAAGCAGGAACATCGTTAAGCCACACCTTGGATGCCTTGATCGTCGGCTGGGAATGGCCGAAGTTGATAAAGGCCCCGGAGGAACACATAGGGGAAAAAGTGCCGGTGGTGACAACATCCACCCTTCTGGCCGCCTCTTCGGCCCCATGCTCACGGACAATGCCGACCATCTCCTCGGCCGTCACCACCACCGCCTCGCCAGCCTTGATTCTGGCGTTTATTTCATCGTAGGTCTTCTGAACCTTCCACTCACTCATGCATCAAACCTCACTCCATCACGGAGACAACTTTATGACCGGCCTTTTCCAACGCCTCGACAATCGGGGCAGGATCACATTTTTCCAGTCTGAAATAATGGACTTTGCGCCTGGCGGCATGGCTTTCAATGGCAACACTCATAATCTCGCCGCCGTGTTCATTTATGACGCGGGTTACGTCCTCAAGGCCGGTCTTCTTATCAACCACCACATCAATTCTGGTTGAGGCCTTGAACAGACCAAGCACCTCGATAAAGGCGGAAAGCAGATCCGAAGCGGTGATAATGCCGACCAGTTTTTTCCTGTCAAGAACGGGCAACCCCCCGATTTTGTAATCATGAATGAGTCGCGCTGCCGTTTCAATGCTGGCATTGGCGTTAACCGTAATGGGGTTCAACACCATCACCTGATGAACCGGTATGTCTTCCACCATGGAGGGGAAAGAAAACTGCCGCAGATCGCTTTCAGTTATAAATCCAACCAGTTGATCGTCTTCGACAACCGGCAGATGTCTGATGGAGTACTTCTTCATCAGCTCTGCGGCCTCCTGCAGAAGCGCGGTTCTGTGGATGGTCTTCGGATCGGGTTTCATCCAGTTCTTTATTTTCATTGGGATTCCTACCTTATGTCTGACCCCTTCCCCTTACGGTTCCTTCTCTGAGAAGAAACAAAGTGATGCAGTAAAGGGAAATAATATTAACCCTAGAATACTTTTAATATTTTTTCAAGTTAGAAGAAACAGGGAAAAGGGCTGTGATTTTTGCGTGATATTTCATTTTCTCTTTCCATATCTGCTGATTTGCATTAATAATACTCATTCTGTCATCAAAATTGAAGGGTTAGGAATAACTCCTTGCACAAAATTTTCGTGCTGATACATCAATAATTTATCATGCACTGTATGGCTGTCGAAATGGTTTTCACCCTGAAAGGGCATGAATACCCTCAAGGGGCATAAAATCGAGACAGTCGAAATTGAGCCTCATTGCATAAAAAAACCGAGGCCCCGAGAAATAAATTCAGAAGAAAATGCAGACTATGGCCACAGACAATCAGGCAGCCCTCATCAATGTGCGCAACCGCATTGACACCATTGATGATACCATATTGAAATTATTAAATGAAAGGCTGAAATGCGCCCAGGACATCGGACAACTGAAATCCAAAGAGAACCGGGCGAAATGGGATCCTCTGCGGGAACGGCAGATATACGACAGGCTGATCCGTGACAATAAAGGTGAATTTCCCGAGGAGGCCCTTTACAGCATTTACCACGAGATCATCACCACCTGCAGACTCTCCCAGAAACCGGTTGAGGTGGCATACCTGGGGCCCCTGGCGACCTTTTCCCATCTCGCCGCGGTAAAGTATTTCGGCCATTCGGCTGATTATCGCCCCATTGAAACCATTGAGGATATCTTCTACGAGGTGGAGCGCGGCCGGGTCCAGTACGGCATTGTGCCGCTTGAGAATTCCATAGAGGGATCAGTTACTTCCACCCTGGACGCCTTCATGAAATGCAAGGTCAAAATCTGCGGGGAAGAATACCTTAATATCACCCATAATCTGGTCAACTTTTCAGGGGATGTCAATGATATCAAACTCATTGTCTCCCATTCCCAACCCCTGGCCCAATGCCGCCAGTGGCTGCGCAAACATCTGCCGGACGTCCCCACCCAGTCGGTTTTCAGCACCGGCCAGGCGGCCCAGATGGCCCACGATGACCACTCGGTTGCCGCCATCGCCAGCTCGCTGGCCATCAAAACCTACCAACTGCAGGTCGTGGTCAAGGGTATCGAAGACTACCGGGGCAACACCACGAGATTTGTGCTGATCGGCAAACAGTCTCCCTCCAAAAGCGGCCGGGACAAGACCTCCCTGCTGCTGGGACTGCTTGACCGACCGGGGGCATTAAATGATACCTTGGCCATTCTGGCCCGCCGCAACATCAATCTGACCAGAATCGAATCCCGACCGGTTAAAGGGGAGCCCGGCAAATATCTTTTTTTCATCGATATGCTCGGCCATTACATGGATGGAGTGCTGGTCGAAGCGTGTGAAAGGCTGCAGGAAAGCTGCTCCTATTTCGAATGGCTCGGCTCCTATCCCCAGGCCCGGCAATCAACCGCCAATCCGTGACATCTGTCCGTGGCAGTTGAAGCCATCTTTTTCAAACAGGGTATGGCTTTTCGGCTTATCAAGGATGGTCTGCACCAGGGCTTTTTTCACATCATCGTCGCACCCTCCGGCCCGGAGAATCTTCTTCAGATCCGTTTCCTTATCGGACAAAAGGCAGGAACGCAGTTTGCCTTCCGAGGTCAGGCGCAGCCGGTTGCACTGATCACAGAACTTATGGCTGATGGGGCTGATAAAACCCACCGACCCCTTTGCCTGCTCCGCCTGCCTGAACCGGTAAATACGGGCCGGGCCGTCCATGCGGGCCGTCTCTACCGGCACCAGTTCACCCAAGACACTGATCCGTTCCTTGATTTCTTCTGATGAAATATATCTCTCCTCACCCCAGATGGTAGCGTCACCGATGGGCATGAATTCAATAAAGCGCACCTGCAGCGCATGGGTCAGGGAAAGCCTGGCAAAATCGACCAACTCGTCATCGTTTATGCCGCGCAGGGCCACCATATTGAGCTTCACAGGCGAAAACCCCATGGACTGCGCGAGATTGATGCCCTGCCACACCTGGTCGAATCGATCAGCCCCGGTGATTTTGGCAAAGCGCTCTCTCTGCAAGGTATCGAGGCTGATATTGAGCTTTCGGATACCGGCGTCATAGAGATCCGCCGCATATTTTGCCAGCATGACGCCGTTGGTGGTCAGCCGGATATCGTCCAGGCCGGGAATGGCCGCCAGCCGCCGGATAAAGGAGATGATATTCTTTCTCACCAGGGGCTCGCCGCCGGTGAGCCGCACCTTGCGGATGCCAAGCTCCACGGCAAGTTTGATAACCCGCAGCAGCTCTTCATAGTTCAGCAGCTCGCCGCAGGGCAGCTTATCCCCGATTTCCCTGGGCGTGCAGTAAATACACCGCAGATTGCACTGGTCGGTCACCGACACTCGCAGGTAGGAAATGGAGCGGGAAAAAAGATCGACCAGCTGCCCGCTTTCCACCAGATTTTCCAAGGATTTTTCTTGTTGTTTTTGTGTAATTTCAGGAGTAATTTTTGTCATAATATGTCACAATGTCAATTTTTCCCGCCCCGGTCGTGTGCCGGGAGGTGAAATAATGACAGCCTCTTTTAAAATCCAGCTGATGATTATCTTAGGAATAGAAAGTTCATGCGATGAAACTGCCGCCGCAGTGATGGAAGACGGCAGGCGTCTGCTGGCGAATATTATTAATTCGCAAATCGACCTTCATGGCATATACGGCGGCGTTGTGCCGGAACTTGCCTCCCGCAAGCATCTGGAGGATATCTATCCTGTTGTTGAGCAGGCCCTGCAGCAGGCGGGCATCACCCTTGATCAGGTGGACGGTCTGGCCATCACCCAAGGCCCCGGACTCATCGGCTCACTGCTTGTCGGACTTTCCTTTGCCAAGGCCCTGTCTCTGGTCAAAAAAATACCCTATGTAGGGGTAGACCATATGGCAGGCCATCTTGTTTCCGTTTTTCTCGGGGAAAACAAACCGGAGTTCCCCTATATTGCACTGATCGCCTCCGGCGGCCACTCCTCCATCTTCCATGTAACAGACTACTTTCATTGCAGACTGCTGGGCAGAACAAGGGATGATGCTGCGGGCGAAGCCTTTGATAAGGTGGCGAAAATCCTTGACCTCCCCTATCCGGGCGGGCCTATCATCTCGGAATTATCGAAAAACGGCGATCCCGCGGCGATCAGTTTTCCCAGGTCCTGGCTGGACCCGGACAGCCTTGATTTCAGCTTCAGCGGTATCAAAACGTCTGTTGCCAATTACGTCAAGCAAAATCAGCAATTGATCGCAAACGGTAACGAGAAGAGACGGTCAGAAATTGAAACGGCAAACATCTGCGCCTCCTTTCAGGAGGCGGTAGTCGACGTGCTGGCGGGCAAGACCATGAAGGCCGCCCGCAACCTCAAGGTGAAAACCGTTGTCCTGGCCGGAGGGGTCGCCGCCAACCCCAGACTTCGGGAAGTGTTCCGGCAGCAAGGCGGCAGAGAGGGATTTGCGGTATACATGCCGCCGCAGCAATACTGCACCGACAATGCGGCGATGATCGCCCTGGCCGGATATCATCTCTTCCGGCAACAGGCGGCCGTCACCACTCTTGATATGGACGTCTATTCGCGCAGCAGGCTTACGGAACTTGCATGAACACGCGTTTTTTCAGATACTATTACCTGCGCTTCATCCGCCTGCAGGGAGAGCCGAAGGAGATCGCCAGAGGTATCGCCCTCGGCATCTTTATCGGCATCACCCCCACCATCCCCCTGCATACCCTGCTCATCCTGCTGCTCGCCATTTTCCTGCGGGCCAGCAAACTTGCCGGTCTGCTGGCCAGCTGCGTGGTGAGCAATCCCCTGACCTTCTTCTTTCAGTATTACCTCTCCTGGCGGCTCGGCACCTGGCTCACGCCCTACACCCTTTCCTGGGAGCGCATCCATGAAATAATGGCCATCATTTCCGGCCACATCGGCTTTAAAAAGACCCTGGCCGAACTGAGTCAACTCGGCTGGGAGTCCATTGCCGTCATGCTGGTGGGCGGCGCGGCGCTGGCCCTTCCCTTTGCGGTGGCCAGCTATTTCCTCTCCCTTTACTTCTACAAAAGGCTGCGCCGGAAACGCTTTAAACAACGCGCAGAAAACTACGAAATTTATGAGCCTCCAGTCAATAAAAGACATCCTCAAGAGTGAAAAACTGGCCCCATCAAAAAAACGGGGCCAGAACTTTCTCATCCACCGGCAGACCGCGGCGACAATTGTCGCGCTTGCCGGGGTCACAGCCGACGATACGGTGGTGGAACTGGGCGTGGGCCTCGGCACCCTGACCGGTCCCCTGGCGGAAAAAGTCAGCCACGTCATCGGCCTGGAGATCGATTCAGGCATCATTGACTGGCAGATGACCAGCGGCAATCTGGCCGACAACGTGACTCTCATTCATCAGGACCTGATGAAGGCCGATTTCCCAAGCCTTGCCGAACAATGCGGCGGCCGGCTGAAAATTCTCGCCAATCTCCCCTATTCCATCTCCAATCCTCTGCTCTTCAAGCTTCTTGATAATCGCCAGGTGATGGAGTGGGCGGTACTGATGCTGCAAAAAGAGGTGGCCATGCGGCTGATCGCCGTACCCGGCACCAAGGAATACGGCATCATCTCGGTGCTACTGGCCGGCGCGGCCACAGTGACCCAACTGCTCAACGTCGGCCCCGGTCAGTTCCATCCCCGGCCCAAGGTGGATTCCGTGGTGGTCAAGATCACCTTCCACCCAGCCCCTGATCGCGCCGGTCTGCTGCCGGCCCATGATGCCGGTCTGCTGCGCAAGGTGGTGAGAAGCGCCTTTCAGCAACGCCGCAAAACCCTGCTGAACTCCCTCTCCGCTTCGCCCTTCATCACCTTTACCAAGGAAACCTGCCGCGAGGCGCTGCTTGCCGCAAAAATTGATCCGACCACCCGGGCCGAGAGGCTGACCATCGAGGATTTTGTTGCCCTGACCCAAGAGCTGGCAAAGGTTGCTCAATAGAACAAGCATGCAGAACTTTGTCTTATATAATCCGACAAAAATTATTTTCGGCCGCGATACGCTCAAGGAGATCGGCCCGGAGACCGCGGCCTTGGGCCGTAAAATCCTGCTGGTTTACGGCAAAAGCAGCATCAAAAAAAACGGCATATATGAGCAGGTGGTCGACTCCCTCACCGGTGCCGGAGTCGATATCATCGAACACGGCGGGGTGGTCTCCAACCCTCTGCTCAGCCATGTGCGGGCAGGAATCGAGCTGGCCAGAAAAAATGCGGTGCAGGCGATCGTGGCGGTGGGCGGCGGCAGTGTGATTGACAGCGCCAAGGCCATTTCCGCCGGCGCCCTGGTGGACCATGATGTCTGGCAGTTTTTCAAGGCTAAGAAGAGCATCAGAAAGACCCTGCCCCTCACCTGTGTCCTCACCCTGGCCGCCGCCGGGTCGGAAATGAACGGCGGCATGGTCATCACCAATGAGGAAACCATACAGAAATTCGGAGTGGGCAACCGCCTGCTCTGCCCCAGAGTCTCCATCCTCGATCCCACCCTCACCTTTACCGTTCCCCCGGATTACACCGCCTTTGGGGCGGTTGATGCCATTGCCCATATCCTGGAATTCTACTTCACCACCCTGGACCGATCCACTCCGGTGCAGGATCGCTTCATGGAAGGCCTGGTGATCACTATCATGGAAAGCTGTGACCGGGTGCTGCGCGATCCCCTTGATTATCAGGGCAGGGCTGATCTTATGTGGTCCGCTACCCTGGCCTTGAACGGCTGGACTGCCGCAGGCCTGGGCATGGTTGGATTTCCCATGCACATGATCGAGCACTCCTTAAGCGCTCTTTACGATATCCCCCACGGAGCTGGACTCTCCATCATCATGCCTGCCTGGATGCGTTATCAGGCCCGGCTGCGTCCCGACAAATTCATCCAGTTCGCCCAACGGGTTTTCGCTCTGACGGGCAATGATGAAGCCTGCGCCATGGCTGGGATCAAACGCCTGGAAGAGTGGTTCATCAGCGTCAAAAGCCCGACGACTCTCAGCCAGGTCGGCATTGCCGAGGAAGACATACCCGTGATTGCCGAAAACGCCCTGGCACTGGCCAAAATCTGGCGCTTAAACGGGTATGGCAAGGATGTCATCATGGAAATCCTCGCCGACTGTCGCTAAACCGTTGTTGTAAAATATGATCGTCCGGATGCCAGAGACGGCATCAGGAGCTGTAACCCAATGCGCAAAAAAGGAGCGGTTATTGCGTAACGACTCCTAAAAAAAATCAATTCAATTCTTTCTTTTTTTGTATTTTTTAGGTAAAGGGATTTTACCGCTTGGGGGAAACCCTCTCAACAACCGTACAGTGCATGATAAATTCCTGATTTATCGTCATGGAAATTCGTTGAGGGACTTTTTTTTAAGTCATTAATTTTGATTTTTTGCAAAAGATCATTACTATATTCTCAGTTAAACAAAATCATCTCTTTTCAGATTCACCACGAGAAAAGCAAAAAATATGAAACTAAAAGACGACGAATACCTTTATGAAAAAGCTGTGCAGAAAATGCGCAAGGAAATCACCAAGGGAAAAACCTTTGCCCAGGCCTGCGAAATATTGCAGGAACTCGAAGAAAATCTGCGCCCGCTTATCCAGGATGATTTCCTGAAGATCATTGTTGCCGAACAACATTTCGGTCAGGGCAGAGGCATCGATGACGTAGCCTTATTTCTTGATCTCCCCTATGAGACAGTGGAAGCCTCCAGAGAGAGGATCATGACCGAATTCGACGAGTTGTTTTCCGGTCAATTATCCCCGTATCTCAGTAAGACGACTCACTAGCATTGCCATCTCCGCATGGATGAGATCATCGTCTTTCAGCAGGACGGATCCGGTGAGGTAAAAATCAGCGGCATCCGGCAATACAGCTCAGGCCTCATCATCAGCAAAGTTTTTGATCTGCCCGCCCACCTTCCTGACTTCATTGATAACCCGGAGCAATACTTCCGAGGAGATTTCACAGCTGATCTGGTGCTCAGCTTTCTCAAACATCCCGATCTGCTTGATCATCTTGCCAGGCTCTGCCGTAAAAAGAACATCCCGCTCATCGCCTCGGGCAAAAAAATCGAGGCAGCCATTACCCCGTTCACCTGCTGCTCCCTGGGACGACTGCCGGGGCTCGGGCAATACGGTGCACAATTCGGCATTCCCGAATATGAGGTGGAGGTCAGGGAGAATAAAATCTGTAGAATGGAGGTTAGGCGGGGTGCATCATGCGGGGCAAGCTGGGAACTCATCCCCAGGATTGTCGGCCTGTCACCGGAGATGGCGCTGGAGTCCATTGCCAGGGAGGCGCAATATCTCTGCGCCGCCGATCCGAGCAATTTTGATCCGATTACCGGCAAAAGTGCTCTGCACGTGGCCGGCAAGGTCCACGAAAAGGCCCTCCGGCTGGCACTGGAACGGTTGAAATAGGGAGTTTTCTGATCAGATAAGTACCGCAACTTCAAGTACTTTATACCCTCAAGGGGCACAAGGGTATTTTAAGTACTTTAGGCACTCTTCCCGAACTGCAATAATCAGGTGGTCTGCATTTTATGTCGGGTTGCTGCTATTTTCCCGGCTCACGCCAGATCTTTGCCCCCACCGCCGACAGCTTGCCCACCAGATCATCGTAGCCCCGGTCAAGATGATAGACCCGGGAGATCTCGGTTAATCCCCGGGCGGCAAGACCGGCGATGACCAGCGAGGCGCTGGCGCGCAGATCGGTCGCCATCACCTGGGCGCCGTCCAGTTTGCCAAGTCCCTTGACAATCGCCTTGCCGCCATCCACCATGATATCCGCCCCCATCCTGCGCAGTTCAGCCACATGCATGAAGCGGTTTTCAAAGATATTCTCATGGATGACGCTCAGTCCCTCGGTCATGGTCATCAGCGCCATGATCTGGGCCTGCAGATCAGTGGGAAATCCAGGGTAAGGCATGGTTTTGATATCAATATTTTTCAGCGGTCCGGAACGGATCACCCGGATGCTCCTCTCGCCCGCCTCCAGATAGATGCCGCAGTTACGCAATTTTTCAAACAGTGACGGCAGATGGGCGGGATTACAGTTGGTCAGGGTTACGTCGCCTCCGGCCGCCCCAACGGCAATAAGCAGGGTGCCGGTCTCGATGCGGTCGGGGATGATGGCAATCTCAGCGGGTTTCAGGCTCTTTACCCCCTGCACGATCAGGCGGTCGGTATCGCGGCCTTCAATTTTTGCCCCCATGCCGGACAACATGTCGATCAGATTGGCAATCTCCGGCTCCTTGGCGGCATTTTTGATGATCGTGGTTCCTTCGGCCAGCACCGCGGCCATCAGCATATTCTCGGTGCCGGTGACGGAAGGGATATCAAAATATATCGTGTTGCCCCGCAGTCCACCGAAAACCTTGGCATCAACATATCCCTGTTCCAGCTCAATCTGGGCTCCGAGTTTCTGCAGACCCTGCATATGAAAATCAATGGGACGGGCGCCGATGGCGCAGCCTCCGGGCAGGGAGACCCGGGCGCGGCCCAGCCGGGAAAGCAGCGGCCCCAGCACCAGCACCGAGGCCCGCATGGTTTTCACCAGCTCGTAGGAGGCCTCATACTCGGTGATATTATCGGAATTGATCTTCAGGGTATGCTTATCAATCCTCTCCCAGGTGGCGCCAAGGGTGACGAGAAGCTGCAGAATCGTCCTGATGTCACGCAACTCCGGCACATTATAGATGGTATGGGTTCCCGGGCAGAGCAGGGTTGCGGCAATGATGGGCAGCGCACCGTTTTTGGCTCCGCTGATCTTGATTTCCCCCTGCAGGCTTCTGCCGCCTTCGATTAAAATTTTATCCATTATGACCGCCTTGCATGAAATATCCTGGGTAGCCCTGCATAATCATCGTATACAGTGAGCCCGTCAAATTCTGAAAATGATGAAAAAAGATCCATGACGAAATGAGACTGATCCGCGCCGATTTCCATAAAAAAACGCCCGCCTGGTTTGAGAACGGCTGCAACCTCACCGGCAAACCGGGCAATCACGTCCCCTCCTCCCTGCCCGCCGTCCAGGGCAAGCCTGGGCTCAAACCGGCTCACCTCGGGCTGCAAGTCGTCAAAGGTCTCCCTGGCCACGTAAGGGGGGTTTGTCACCACCAGATCAAAAAGAGGTATCGCACGAATACCGGCCAGCCAGTCGGAAGAGATAAAGCAAACCCGGTCCAGCACACCGTGTCTTGCGGCATTTTTTCTGGCCACAGCCTGGGCGGCGGAAGAGATATCAAGGCTGCAGACCAAGGCCTCGGGCAGTTCAAGGGCCAGCACGATGGCAATGACCCCGCTACCGGTGCCCATATCAAGCAGCCGACGGCCGCCGGATACCTCCTGGCCCTCTTCCTTCAAAACCTGCAAAACAATCTCTAGCAGGAGTTCTGTTTCAGGACGGGGAATCAGCACATCCTTATTGACGTAAAACGGCAGGGACCAGAATTCCTGTTCGCCCAGAATATAGGCCAGGGGTTCTCTGGTTAACCGACGGCTGAGATACTGTTCAAAATCGTTGATAACCGAGTCCGATAGCTGTTCATCATGGAGAAAAACCCGAGCCCGGGACAGATTGAGCAGATGTCCCAGCAGTAGAGAGGACTCTATTTCCGCATCCTCGATATCCGCTTCTCTGAGGCGGGTAACCCCGCTCTGATAAAGATCCCTCGCTTTCATGACAGTCTGCGCCCTGCACAGGAGAGACAGGAAGCTTGATGATCGTTTGAACGACAGCCATGAGCCATGAGATCAATTGATGTTGTGATGGGGTAAAAAGGGCAATGTGTTGTGAAAAACAGCATGGGCTAATTACTGAACGGTTTTCAGGGCCTCAGCCTGGTAATGAGCCATTAAAGGTTCAATCACACAGTTGAGCTTGCCGAGCATGATATCCTCAAGTCGATAAAGGGTCAGATTGATCCGGTGATCCGTCAGTCGTCCCTGGGGGAAATTATAGGTGCGGATGCGTTCACTTCTGTCACCGCTGCCGACCTGGCTCTTCCGATCTTCTGAGATGCGGTCATGCTGCTCCTGCTCAATCTGGTCAAACAGGCGCGCCCGCAGGACCTTCAGGGCCTTGGCCTTGTTTTTATGCTGGGATTTTTCATCCTGACAGGTAACGACCAGACCGGTGGGCAGGTGGGTGACGCGGACTGCGGAATCAGTGGTGTTGACACTCTGACCGCCGGGGCCCGATGAACGGAAAACATCAAAGCGCAGCTCATTGGGGTCGATATGCAGCTCCACTTCCTCGGCCTCGGGCAGCACGGCAACCGTAACCGCTGAGGTATGAATCCTGCCCTGGGCCTCGGTTTCCGGCACCCGTTGCACCCGATGGACACCGGATTCATATTTGAGCTGACTGTAAACCTGATCCCCGCTGATTAAGACGATGATCTCTTTAAAGCCGCCGATGCCGATGGGGTTGCTGCTCATCACCTCAACCTTCCAGCCCTGCAATTCGGCGTATTTCGAATACATGCGGAACAGGTCGCTGACAAAAAGTGCGGCCTCATCGCCGCCGGTACCTGCCCTGATCTCAAGCAGAGTATTTTTGTCATCGTTGGGATCCTTGGGCAGCAACATGATACGCAGCTCTTTCTCAAGGGCTTTGGCTTTGTTGCCCAGATCCGCAACTTCACTCCGGGCGAGCTCCCTCATCTCCTCATCTTCTTCCTGCTGAAAAAGCTCCTGGCTTTCCGCCAGTTCCTGTTTCACCTGCTTGAACTTCGCATAAAGCCGATCGATCTTGACCACGCGGGAATGCTCCCTGGCGACTTTGCTGTACTCACTCTGATTGGCGAGCACAGCAGGATCGGAAAGCATCCCCTCAAGTTCCAGAAGCTTATCGTGGATATTTTCAAACTTGGCGAACATGGGGGGCCGGAAGATGAAAAGAAAAAAGGATTATTTTTTGAGAGTCTTTTCGTATTTTTTCAGGAATTTTTCTACGCGGCCAGCCGTATCGATAAGTTTCTGCTTTCCGGTGAAAAAAGGATGACAGGCAGAACAGATCTCCACTTTCATTTCTTTATTGACACTTCCGATGGGTACTTCGTTGCCGCAGGCACAGATGGCATTAATCTTTTGATAGTCGGGATGGATATCTTTTTTCATGGCAAACCTCCAAAACTTTAGATACAATCTTATTTCAGCCGGCACATCGTTGTTCAGTAAATGCCGGCAAATTCTATAGGGCAAGCAGAGTATTATATACCACAAGCATTTTTTTGCAATATTTTATCATGCAAGTGCTGAAGGTTTCCACCGGCAACCCAATGTCATAACTTAAGGCCGGGAGACAGATTTAATTTCTCTCCCAGACTGTGGGGGCTTAATTTTTTCCGTGCTTTTGGCGAAAATCATTCTGTCCCAGGCTTTGGCAAAGGGAAAATAAAATCAGTCCCCTCTGCAGCTCACCCTTACGATGAAGGTTTCCACCTGGCAACCATCAGCAATTCATCATTTCGAAAAATTCCTGATTATTCTTGGTCCCCTTCATCTTATCAAGGAGAAATTCCATGGCATCCGCCGATTTCATGTTGGACAGAAGCTTGCGCAGGATCCAGGAGCGGTTGATCACATCCGGCGCGAGCAGGAGTTCCTCCTTCCTGGTCCCGGAACGGTTGATATCCATGGCCGGGAAAAGACGCCTGTCCGCCATCTTGCGGTCCAGCACGATCTCCATGTTGCCGGTGCCCTTGAACTCCTCAAAAATAACCTCATCCATGCGGCTGCCGGTTTCCACCAGGGCGGAGGCGATGATCGACAGACTCCCCCCCTCCTCAATGTTACGGGCCGCGCCGAAAAAGCGTTTCGGACGGTGCAGGGCGTTGGAGTCCACACCACCGGAGAGGATCTTGCCGCTGGAGGGCATGACGGTGTTGTATGCCCTGGCCAGACGGGTCAGGCTGTCAAGCAGGATCACCACGTCAAACTTATGCTCCACCAGACGTTTTGCCTTGTGCAGAACCATCTCGGCAACCTGGATGTGACGCTGGGGCGGCTCATCAAAGGTGGAGCTGATGACCTCGGCCTTTACGCTTCTGGCCATGTCGGTGACCTCTTCAGGCCGCTCATCAATAAGCAGAACAATGAGGATGATCTCTTTATGATTCTTGATGATGCTGTTGGCAATGTCTTTGATCAGCACCGTTTTTCCGGTACGGGGCGGCGCCACAATCAGACCTCGCTGGCCTTTGCCGATGGGCGACATGAGATCCATCATCCGCATGGAATAATTGTCCGGTCCCCGCTCAAGGACAATCCGCTCCTCGGGATGCAGAGGGGTGAGGTTGGCAAAGATAGTCTTATTCTTGGCGTTTTCCGGCGGCTGAAAATTTACGCTGTCAACTTTCAGCAGGGCGAAATAGCGTTCACCCTCCTTCGGAGAGCGGACCAACCCCTCGACACTGTCGCCGGTGCGGAGGTTTAAACGACGAATCTGAGAGGGAGACACATAAATATCATCCGGACCAGGCAGGTAATTAAAATCCGGTGAGCGAAGAAACCCGAAGCCGTCAGGCAGCACTTCAAGCACGCCGCTTCCTCTGACCACACCATTTTTTTCCATCTCTTTGGTTTTGGTCTGGATAATCGCAAAGATCAATTCCTGCTTGCGCATAGAGCTGAAACCTTCAACCCCCAGCTCTTTGGCAAGTTTGGTCAGCTCATTGATCTTCATTACTTTTAGATCACTTAAATTCATCTGCCTCTTTTTCTCCTCAACTCAGGTTATTTATTATTGAACAACAGTTTTAACAGAGGACACCCATTCCCGGTTGGACCCGGACTATAATGAAGAATGCGACACAGGGGACTATCACTTTTCTCAGCTAGCGGAACAACAGGAGTGCACGGCCAGACACAATATTTTCGAACAGCGTATTAATCCGTTATTTTCTCGAACAATGTTTATAAAGATATATTGGATATATTGGGTATGCTTGACTTATAAGGATTTGCTTGATTTCAAATGAAATAATAAATTTGATTCGGTTATCATAATCAGATGAGAACCGGATGATTTATGAGTTAAACGAATTTGCTGCCGTCGACATTTGGGAAGGATCAGGGAATTTGTAAATTGATAAAGATATGATGTATTTCTCGCCTACTGTCAAGATTTTTTAATGAATCCTGTCATTTTCCCCCCATAAAATGCCCCCGAGATGCAGCAACTGCAGGGATGTTTCCAACCAACTGCCACTATTATCGACAACATGGCCGGCAAGCAAGGCCTTTTTCAGCAATGGCCATTGGGTCGCAATGGAATTTTTCGCCTCATCAGCGGAAATCTGATCCCGCTCCATGAGCCGGGCCACGCATTTTTCCCACGGGGCATACACCACAATGACCCTGGTATACATATCCTGCCAGTTAGCCTCAAAAAGAAGCGGTACTTCAATGAGAAAAGATTTTCGGCCATGTTCCCTGGACTCTTGATTGATTTTTTCCAGCAGTTTATGGTGGACCAGGGGATGAACCTTCTCGTTGATCTGCTGACGCAACGACGCATCGTTGAACAGGGCCTCCCGGAGAAGACGCTTATCGATTGTTTGGTCCTGCCGAACAAACGCACTGTCTAATTCCACGATCAACTGCCAGTATTCCTGGCCCGGCTGCAATAATTCATGGACAACCGCATCGGCGTTCAGACAGGTGACAGAAAACCTGCGGCACAAAAATCGGGCGGCAGCGCTTTTACCGGATCCCATACCTCCTGTCACAGCCGTCAGCACGTACGTATCAGCCAACTTCTTCTCCTCATTCCATAGTAGGAGCGGGCCATGCCCGCGAGACTTGCCGTTCGTAACAAAATTGGGCAAAATGTGCAAACAATGGCGCATTGTCGATAACAGTGGTAATCTCTGAAAGCAAGAAAAAACCATCAACTTCAGCGAACAAAACCCGCAAGGACACCAAAATGGCTGACGCACCGGAACTGATCATGCAGTGTATTTACTGCAGCGGCAAGGCAGAACTCTCAGGCCGCTGAAGCAATGCCAAGGTAATCTGCACGGAGTGCGGAATGCAGGCGCCGGCTGCCACCTACCAGGACCAGATCGAGCAATGGCGGAACAGGGTTTACGATTTTCTCGCCTGTCACCATCCTGTCTGTCCTGACTCATCCAGCAAGAAGGGGAAAAAGCTGCTTTAGGCCGTTGGCAATAAATTCAACGCCAATGGCGGCCATGAAAAGCCCCATGATCCTGGTGAAAACATTGATGCCGGTTTTTCCCAGCACCTTGGCCATCACGGGCGCCATGCGGAAACAGAGCCAGGTCAGCAGGGCCAGCAATACTATCCCGGCCAGCAGGATAACATAATGCAGGGTGGAGGAGTAGCGCTGGGCGTATAAAATTACCGTACTGATCGCGCCTGGCCCGGCCAGCAGGGGCGTGCCCAGGGGGACGACTCCACCGGTCTCCCGGTCGGCGAACATTTCCTCTTCCGTTTGTTTGACCTGACTCACCTTGGCATGCAGCATGGAAATAGCCATGAGCAGAATGAGAATCCCGCCCCCCACCCTGAACGAACCAACGGTTACGCCAAAAAAATCCAGCACGGACTCCCCGCTGAAAAGAACAACGGCTAGAATGACCGCCACGGAAACAGCGGCCATGGTCCCGGTTTTCCTGCGTTCCTCATCGCGCTGCTCTTCGGTCAGGTTGATGAAGATCGGAATGGCCCCTACTGGATTGACAATGGCCAGCAGTGCGGCAAAAAATTTCAGATATTCGTTCCAGCTTCCTGTTTCCATCAGTCCTGTCTCATCCCCCGCATCAGGAATCCTTCTGTCTGCCGGCCTCAATAATACCGGCGGTCATGACAAACTGCATGGCCTTTTCCAGGGGAACATCCAGAGGTTGCAAGGCGGACAGCGGCACAAGCGCCGTATACCCGCCGATCTGATAACTCAAGGGAAAATAGACAGCCACCCTTTCGTCATCCGAGCCTGCACCGAGAAAGGTCAAATCATGGCGCGTCACAAATCCGACAAGTTTGATCCCTGTCTGCCCCACTTCCATCGTAACAACCTGGCGCGGTCCTTTTTCTTTGCCGCGGGACAAAAAGGTGAGGAAATCACGCACCGACCGGTAAATACTCTTGATCAAAGGAACCCGATAGATGAGACTCTCGACCCATTGCATCACCTTGCGGGCGAAAAAATTCTCCATCATCAGGCCGACAACAAAGATCATCGCCAACCCGGCCACAAAACCCATTCCAGGCCAGTACCAGCCTTCAGGGAAAATAAACTTCAGTACACCACCCAGAACCTTCTCTGCCGTGGTCATCAGCCAGACGAGGAGATAAAGGGTCGCGGTAATCGGCAGAACAGCAATCAGACCGGTGAGGATTATTTTTTTAATTCTTTTGAAATAAATCATAAAAAGTTCCACTTAAATAATACATTAGAAAACAAAGATGCAAAAAAAGCTGCCCATTCGGACATGCCACTCTCCTCATGGCCGGCAAGCAAAGCGGGACCGGCAATCCATGAATTTTCGGATTCCACCCCATGCATATGGAGGCGGGAATGACCTGATCAGAGCGTCGTGATTGCAAACTTGCATCAGGGGGCCGGCGATTGCCCTATTATAATCCCAATATCTGTTGTCGATAGAATTTATTTTACCGTTCCAGCTTATTTACCAGCAGGCTGCAAAAAAATTACTAAGCCGTTGTAAATGAATAACTGTAACATCGCAAACTGTGAACGGCATAAGGGGCTGTAACGAAATGGTTTGACATGTAATGGTTATTTCGTAACGGCCCCTAAACAGAATAGCCGGGTCATTGTCCAGAGGTTTCCAGGCAAACCGACCATTACAGCGGAAACAGGCGGCAAATCCTTGGCCTGAATGTGGAAGAATGCATGCAGTGAGAGGGGGAATTAGGGATTCAGCAATTGTTGATATACCGTTTATAAAGCCTCGAAACGTCCGTCATTCCGGCACTCTGTTTAGTCCCCGCTTGACGGGGGTGTTTTTATGAAAGTCTTTTGTCTGTCTTGCTGTGCAGGCAGGGCCGTAGGAGCCGGCCATGCCCGCGACCTCCGTGGCATTGCGGCGATCTTCATCGCGGGCAAGGCCCGCTCCTACGGCACGAGACTTTCATTGTTCGTTGTTCCCGCTTGCGGAGATGGGGGTTAGCTGGAATCCCGTCCATCAGAAAAATCCTGTATTTCCAACCTATTAATTATACAGAGATTCTTTTTTGACGTTTTTGGTTTCGTTTGGAATTATTTGTAACAATTCGACTCTGACGGGCACAATTTGGGCACAATTTAAGGGATCAGTCGAGTGAATGACTGGTCCCTTTTTTCATGTCAAAACTCCTCGATTTCGATTGGCTTTTTACCTAAATCTAAAACCGTGTCTGATACTTGTTGCTCTTGTGGTAATCTTCGATTCGGCAATCTTAGGGGCTGAACGTAAAGCTCACTTGCCGCAAGGTAACTCAGCGTTTGCAACAAGCCCCGTAAACACAAAAAGGGCAACAGGCAAAGCCCGTGCCCCTTGCGGTCAATGTACAGCGCCGGGTTCGCCATTCTTTCATTTCATTGATGTGATGCCATGTATTCAGTAACTGCTTGCGTCAAAAGGCCTGAGCGGGTTTCTCCATGTTTTTTTGCATAATAATCGATGGAATTAAGAATTCTCTCAGGGATAGTGATATTAACTCGTTTTGATTTAAGTGATAGTTTGCTTAAATCCACATCAACGAGAGCCCACACACCATCCTTGTAGTCTGAATTTTCTTTATGTTTTTCAATGTCTGTTGCCACAGGGACAGGTTCGGAATCGAGCAAAATTCCTTCGATATGGCATTCTGCTGCCTCCTGTGCATTGATTATTGCCTCCTCGATAGTGTCTCCTGCGGAGAAACAGCCAGGAAGATCGGGAAAGGTAACTCCGTAATCCGATGTTTCGTCTTTGTGAATTACAATTGGGTATCTCATGTTTTCACCTCCATTCCCAACCGGCTTGCTTGAAGATATTTCGGAGCGTGCCGATCGGGAGGTCCTTTTTGGGATGAGGAACTGTGACCTTGCCAGGCTTTTCTGGGTGTTTAAATTGGTGATGATCTCCTTTGGTATGATGGAGAATCCACCCGTCCTGTTTCAGTCTTTTTATAATTTCCCCACTCTTCACAATGTGTATTATACACACCTGACCTGGTGGCTGTCAATTATCATTTTTGCCTTTATGTTGGCGAACACGATGATCACCGGTTTACCCGGTGCATTATCTTGTTGGTTAAAGATTAATTGTGGTCTGTCCCTTGCTTGTTCTCCTTTTTCTCCTGTTTCTCCCACTCACGAATGAAATTATTTACTTTCGTCCGCCACTCGGAAAGCGCTTTTCATTACGCTTAATTCACGAGATGGGATACTCAGTCTTTTTGCCATGTTCGGCCAAGATCGTACAACAGTAGTTATTTCCTGTATGATCGCATTTGCACGATCCTTGCCTACACGGAAATAAGGGGCAATACCTAACACAAGATCAAGGTCCTGGCTGTTATCTTCTTTTGAGATATTAAGAGCCAATCCGCCACCAGTTGCAACAGGGTTGATATCATAAGCAGGTGAGAGTGCCCATCCTCTATCTGTCAGCATAAAGCCATGATTTCGCAAATGGTCATCAGTATTGGATACGCATACATAAAAGACGATCCGCCGCCAAAGCTGTTCCAAATCCTCATTGGCTTGTGCACCATTGCGGACCAGAAAATCTGCAAGATCCAAATAGCTGACACCTGTATCCCCGCCATCACCATCTTTTTTGCCAAGAAGCGTCATGGCTGAGGCAAAGTGTAGGCGCTCACCTTTTTCTGTCCGATCAAATCGCTTTGTGAGGAAGGTATCATATTCTCCTGATAAATGTCGGATATCGGAATGTGCCATTACAATACCTACTTTTCTCGCCAATTGATAAACAAGGTATTCCCATTTGCCAACGTTGATTTCATCGCGGCGAGAAGGGAATTTGGCAATCCATGGATGACTATTCTCGTCTAATACACTAGCTTTGGGGCGTGCCCCACCAAGTGACCCTCCAGGGGCAATAAGCATTTTCAGCCACTTCATGTAGTCCTTGTCGCTTTCAGCATCATCCTGCTCTAACTGAAAGCTGGCATATTCCAAATCCCGTAATTTTGTCCATGGTGGTGCAGCCATATCTTCTTGATTATCCAAAAACGGCTCATCATCGCCCAGACGAAAGCGTAAAGCCCCCATGCGATGGCCATCATAAACGCCAAGTAAATAATCTGACTCAAGAAGCGGGCGCACATTTCGTTCTTCTGCTCTCGCTTGTTGAGCCTCTCGGCGTTGCATTAAAACACGGCCCCAGCGATCTGGAGAAGAGTCCAGAAACAAGCCAAAATTATCATGCCCATCGCGAGCATATTGTGGGCCTGAGAATAGCATTAAACCAGGGTCAAGAACTTGTACATACGAAGATTTGAGCCAAGCAGGATCGTATTCAAAAGAAAAGACCTCTTTTCCTCTTGAAGGGGCGGCATAAAGTGTTCCCATCAGAATAGGATTTTCTAACCCCTGCCAATGAGCACAAACTTGAATGGATTTTCTTGCTGGGCCTTTTGTGTGTCGTTTTACAGCCATTACTTCGTCCTCTTAGCGACACGCTCAGTTGTGTGTGTCAATTCAGCATCTTGTAAGCGTCGCCCCAAAGGATCGTCTCCGGCAAGTCGTAATAAATCCTTTTCAAGGCCGAGACAAAAAAGAATATTGGCATAAATAGCCATTGTGACACTGCTTTCACCATTCTCAACCTTTCTTAAGGTTACACGACTAATACCTGCACGCTCTGCCAGCATGGTTGCAGTAATTTTGCGGCGTAAGCGCGCAAGTTTGATGTTTTCTCCGACCGTCTCTAGAATATCTTCCAGTGTAGGTGAGATTATCACTCTTTTTTTTACCATCTTTTCCAGGCCTCAATGATCAATAAACTATTCAAAAGTTGATTAATTGTACATTAGATTTTCCATTGAGACAAGATGCATTCTTGCGCTCGATACTCATCGTTTGGAGTAAGAGGGACGGTATCGTTCTCCCGGATCAGGTGAGATGGGTGGTGGTGAGGTGATAAGTCATCGCCTTGTAAGCCCTCCTAACTTTTCAGCAATCTCCTTTCCATGGACATATAGGGACATATAGGGGTCTGACCCCGATTTACACATATCCAGGAACGAAGTATCTGTTAGCCCTCGGCACGGTGATCGCCTGTTAAAACTCCTTTTTTCACCACAAAAAGCCCCTTCTAAGGATCAAAAACATCACAAATTCCAGCTTTCTTTCTATGAAATCAGCCAGTTAATTCGGTCAGACCCCGGCCTGCCCCCAGCAGCAACAGACGTCCGACCTGCGGCGTCTCCTGTCGCCTCGCCTGCTCCTGGAAATATTGCTTGTTTGTCTTGACTTTCGTCTCGTCTTCGAGCTTTTTCATGTGATGGCTCAAGGCCTCGACCAGATTGTCGGTGAGCTGGCGGTAGCGCTTCCAGGCGTAGCACAAAAGGTATAGATAGGTTTGTCCCGGCAGTAGTCGGCGCAAGTCGTAGATAGTATAGAAGTTTGCCAGGCTAGCGTAATAGTTAAGGTTCTGTCGGGAAATCGCGAGCTTGGCTTCGCCGCTAATCAAAACTGACCCACCCATGCTCACCTAAATTGACCATTCTGGGCCAATGTCCGTATTAAGATCATCGAGTTGTTGTCTCACTTTTTCCTCCCCCATTATAAATCAATTCCATAATCGCACATCCTCC